>CAYWOA010000001.1:0-22795 GCA_964459795.1 uncultured Candidatus Saccharibacteria bacterium
GTTAGAGCCATCGATAACGCGAAACCACCAACACCGAGCAAAACGATTTTGAGAAGACTTGACGCTTGCAATGTTACTTCTACCATTTGGTCATGCATACTGTTTCATTTTTCCGGTTATTACTCCTACAAAGTATACCGCATTTCCCTGTTGGTAACTAGTATCTGAAAGCTCATCAATGAGTTTTTGGCGTCACGCCGTAATTATTGATGAGCATGTGAGCAATCTGCGCAAAAATTGGTTGCCCGGTTTGAGCACCGGCGAACCCGGCATAACCGTGGGGTTCGATATTGTACACAACGATTGTATACTGCGGCATATCGCCGCCAACGAAGCCCATGTAGGTACCATCGAAGGAGTCTGTACGGTACAGATGGGTCTTCTCGTCGGCGATTTGGGCGGTGCCTGTTTTGCCACCAACGGTATAATTTGAACCAAATTTCAGGTAGCTGAAGCCTTCATTAACATGCTCATCAACGACGTATTTCAGCAAATCGCGCATCTCAGCACTCGTATTCGAAGACACGACATCTTTGCCAAGTACTTTCGGCGATGTCACTGTCGTTTTGCCGCTCGGCGAGCTCACCGACTGTACTAGGTAGGGCTGGTAGTACATACCACCATTGATGATACTACTGAGGGCTGCTCCCATCTGAATCGCCGTCGCACTGTAAGCCTGCCCGAATGACATATTGGCATACGTGATGTTGATACCCGCGCCGTTATCCTGTGGCTCTGGCACATAACCGGTCGCTTCGTAGCCTTGCTCTATACCCGTTTCTTTGCTTAGACGATAGTGATTGACGAAGTAATCATAGAGCGTCTGCCGACCTTGCAAATTGATTTTACCACCGCCCATCTGCATGAATACCCAGGTCGCACCCGTGTTGAGAGACAGGTTGAGCAAGCTTCTGATACTTTGAGTGCCCGTACCGGTGCCCTCGGCCACATTGAGCACTTTCGCTTGGTCAATCGTCCACACACCCGGGTCGTAGTATTTGGTATCGGGCGTAATAATCCCCTGATTGAGCGCCGCCGCAATGGTAAATACCTTTGTGATTGAACCTGGTTCTATGGGCGATGCCACGCTGTAGTTCTGAAAAAGCGTACCGTCTTCGACCTGCTGATAATTTGCTGGATCATACGTCGGATAGTTTGCCATCGCCTTGACAGCGCCCGTCTTCGTCTCCATTACGAGAGCACTGACGTTTTTCGATCGATATTTCTCCTGTGCAGCTTTGACGATCGATTCAAGCTGCGATTGCATGCCCATATCGACAGTCAACGTCACGTTATTGCCGGATTTCGGCTGGATTAGTAGATTATCGCTGCTGGCCGCCAGTGGCACGCCATTGACATCAGTGATCGCCTTCAGTCGACCTTTCTGGCCAGCTAGCGAGCCATCGAGCGCCTGTTCGACACCATATTTGCCCTCGCCGTCATCATTGACAAAGCCGAGCAGCTGCGCCGCCATGGTGCCCTGAGGATACACGCGGTAGTTCACCTGCTGCGAGTTGATACCGGGGTATTTTAACGCAAGCAGTTTTCTGCTCGTCTCTGGAGTGACTTTCTTTTTCAGTACCACGTAGCGTGTATCTTTGGTCGCTAGCTTATCAACCACCGCCTGCTCATCGAGCCCCAGCAGCGGCGCGATAGCTGCAGCGGTCTTTGCCTGGTCTTTCACGATACTCGGATCGGCGAAGACCGTGTAGAGTTTGTGGTTGAGCACGAGCGGCACCGTCCCACCATTCAACTGCGCCGATATCGTGCCCCGCTCCGGCAGCACATCATACTCGCGTACCTGATCACTGAGCGCCAGCGCCTTGTAATGATCGTAGTGGATGATCTCGAGATAAAAGAGCCGCACGCTAAATATGCCAAATATGAGTAAAATCAGCGCATACCACAAACGGACGCGCTGGATAGGATTGGTCTCTTTGGTTTGCCAATTTTCCATGTCGGCTTACAGTATACCCCGAATTAGCATAAGAGTTCTAGGGGTGCAACCAGTATCACTGCACACTGCCGGCCGGTGCGACGGCGACCATCGCTTTGGCTTCGGCTGAGTTTTTCACGGTGTCGAGTGAACGGAGACGTGCTGAAGCAGCCGCCAGATCATCTCGCTCGCTCTGGAGGCTGGCCTGCTTGTGCTGTAGATTGTTGATGGTATAGCCATAGGCGTTTGTTTTGGTCACCTGTGTCAGATACAGCAGCCCGAGCAAACAGGCTAACACAATCAGCACAATTGTGTTGCTGACCGGGCCGAGGCGCTTGTCTTTGGGCCGAAAGCTGACCGAATTTTGGCCTCTAGCCACGAGTTGTTGGCGCCCGAGCGCCATGGTTGATGAATATGTCATAAGTATGTGTTTGTTTTGGTTTTTGGTTTTGGTTTTTGGTTCATCTACGTACACACCTCATGTCGGGGCGTGCGCGTGGGATTCCTCACAGGGATAAGACAAGCTTATCCCTGTGAGTGCCTGGCTACTAGCCCACTCTGACGTGGACTTTGTAGGCCCGGGAGCTACTTTTTACCCGAATTGGCATGCGAGTTCCCTTTCTTTTTTATTTTCGCTGCGACGGCGCGAAGTTTGGCGCTTCGTGCCCGCGGATTGAAAGCTAATTCTGCGTCGTCCGCCGCCACCGGATGCTTGGTGAGCAAACGGAAGTGAGCATCGTACCTATCACCGGCTTCTTCGGCAAACGCTCGTTTGACCAAGCGATCTTCGAGGCTATGAAAACTGATGACAGCCAGCCGCCCGCCCGGTGCGAGCAAGTCAAGCCATAGCGGTAAACTACGTTCCAACTGACCAAGCTCGTCATTGACGGCGATACGGATTGCCTGAAACGTGCGAGTCGCCGGGTGAACTCTGCCCCCCTTTGGGAGTGCTGCAGCCACTGTCGCTGCAAGCGCCTGTGTTGAATCCAAAGGCCGGTGCTGGACGATAGCTGCCGCCACAGCTTTGGCCCTTGGCTCTTCTCCGTAATGACGAATGAGTGCTTCGAGCTTCGCTTGTGGGTAGCTATTGACGACGATGTCGGCGGTCAGTTCTGCGCGCTGATCCATCCGCATATCCAGCGGACCATCCAGACTGAACGCAAAGCCGCGCGACGCGGTATTAAGGTGCAGTGACGACACGCCCAAATCTGCCAGAATCATATCGAAGCTCTGCTTCTGCTGCAAAAGCAGCCAGGAAGCTTCCTCGAAGCCGGCATGTACGACACGCGCACCCTGTTTCCGTAAGCCCTCGAGCGCTTCGATCGCAGTCTGATCGCGATCTACCAGCGTCGCAGCTTTCGGCACCTGTGTGCACGAAAGCACCGCCTCGGCGTGACCCCCGTATCCGGCCGTCAAGTCGAGGTATGATTCCCCTTCTTTCGGCGCCAGATACCGAATCACTGCATCCAGCAGTACCGGTGTGTGTATGATTTGTGACATATTGCATGTCGCTACTTTTTGTATTTGTTTTTGTTTTGGTGTTTGTTTTTGGTATGCAATCACCTATTCAGCAGCCAACTTTTTGTTTTATCTGTAGTTTTTGTTTTTGTGAGTGTCTTCGATCCGTATGAGTGGAAATGTGTTTAAAGCTAAACGAGATTTAAAAAATCTTTGAATTTCCTACTTATCGAAGACGAAGTGAGAGACTTATGTGTGAGGTGGAGTTTTGGGAGGTGTTTTATGGAAGGAACGAAGGTTTTATAGTGGTTATACTTTAATCCACTTGTTGACTGCCGAATAGGTGACCTCAAGGCATCTGCCTTGAGCGATTGACCCTTTATCACTTGAGCATTGAGCCATTAAATGATACCGGATCAACGAAAAAGTAATGATCAATGTTCAACGACCTAGTGATCAATGTTTTCCGGGTTGCCTGATTGTTAAGGTGCGTTATCAACTATCGAACTGGGACGCTATGCCTCATGTTCGACCGCCATAAGCCGCCAATAGTTACCGACACTTACCGCCGATACATCTCTAGCGATGCCTGCATAGTCGAGTAAGTGCTGCTCCAGCGTGATCCGCCCCTGTTTGCCATCGAGTGACTGCTCGACCTTGCCCATGCGAAAGCGCACGTTGAGGTCGGCGATCCGCTCATCCAGGATGTCACCGGCGAGCCGGGGCTCAACCAGGTTGTTCCAGACATCCTTCGGGTAGAGGTGAAGGTAGTTGCCGAAGCCACGGGTGACGACTGCTCCGCTTGCGAATGCCTCACGAAGTTCGGTCGGTATGGTTAGCCGCCGTTTATCGTCGAGTTTCCGCTGGAAGTAGTCCACCTGTGTCATGGTAATTTGTTTTCACGGGTTATCGCAGTTTGACTGCTGCAAAAGCACCGTGAGTTGTTAATTGTACGTGAGCGTTTGTGTTTGTTTCTTGCCTAAAACTTCGAGAGAGCTTTTTGGCAGGTTAGGCAGTTCGCCTTACTTTTGAAGCGGGCTACCTACTTTTACCCACTGCCAACAGTTTACTACCCACTGTCACCCACTTCAATAGTAAAGTACGAAAAAAGTGGTGCTATTTACACCACTTTGTCCACAGCGTTAAAGGCACAGCAGATCGAGTACTGGCTCTTAGCATTTATCACCGCTGGGATGAATGAGTACGTGCCGGATTCTCAACATCGACGGTGTAAGAACCTATAAGCGCTTGAAAGTTCGTTTGATCCACCGATACATGTAGTCTTTCTGCCGGATTGACGTAGTCCGGGCTATAGGTGGCAACTTGCGCCGCTTCTCGGGCAATGGGGTTAGGGCCGACTTCTTTAACGGTTAGACCCGTTTTATGGACACCTCGCTTGATAACATGCGTGATAGTTTCGCCAGGTTTAGGGGTAACGTTTGCCTCACTTACTGCATGAGGCGTCACTCCCCACTTCAGGGCGACCACAGATAATGCTGCCGCTCCGAGCGCAATAGCGCTTTTCCGCACTTTTGAACTAAGTTCGGTTGAATGAATATTGGGGCTTCGGTCACTATTTCTAGCCATGATTCATATTATAGCGCTTATTGTTAAAAATGTCAATATGCTTATACTATACGTCTTATATCGGACGGTCTTTGACACCGATAAGGTAGCCGATATAGCTAGCCACCACGTGGATGATAAGCCAGCTAACGATAAGCATGATGTATTGCAAGATGGTGAGCTGCACAAATGGCATCGTCGCCAGCGCGCCGCCAATGATGTAATCGGTCTGATCGAACGGGAACCAGCCCTCCCCTGGCGCAATACCCCGCTGCCGCTTGAAAAAGCTCTCGACGCAGTCGCCGGCTAGCGCCCCAAGGCCAAAGAGCGGCCCGAGCACCAGTACCGGCAGTGCCGTGTAATCGACCTGATCGGTGAGACTAGCTATAAACGATACATTCCGCACGAGTAGCACCTGGAGACCGAGCGTAAACGTCGCGAAAATGATACCCACGATGAGACCGCGCCACGTTTTGTGCGTGCCGAAGATGCGATGCCCCCGAAACGAACGACCGAAGTCGACTGGGTAATCCCACGCCCGAATCACCGGCCAGCGCGCGGCGAAAATCGGCATCATATTGGCGACTCCTGCCGGGAGAAAAAACCAGAGTGCAAAAAACAATTCGTGGATGATAGTCATGACGTTCTAGAATAACTTTCGGATGCGATTAAGCTTCGGATACAGTATACCAATTCCCACGCGACTTCGACCGTACGTCGCACCATCCAGCAGCCGCGCGAGATTATCCCTCGTCGGTGGCTCTGCCAGCTCGCTGTATGTCCTACCCCAGCCGATTCGGCCGTGCGCATCGCTACTCGCCGCCACTGGTTTATCGTGAGCCTCGGCCCAAGCGGTTGCTGCGGCGCCGCAATCTTGGAACGCTGCCCGACCATTGTAGGTTTCGACGATATCAACATCCTCCGCGATGCTGCCAAGCACCGCCTCGGGCATACCGCTGCGCACTGTTTCAAACGGGTGCGGCACATATACAAGCCCGCCTTGGCCGCGGATAGCCTGCGTTGTTTCTACGGCCGAAAGCCCCGCTGGTACTAGGTCGGTCAGGTACAGGCCTATCAGCTCGCCGTCGGCTGTCGATATTTCCTCGCCGATGATGATTCGATCGCCCAGCTTATCCAACTCACCGCGAATCTGCAACGCGCTGTCGATCCGGTCATGATCGGTGATAGCAATGAAATCAAGTGCGCCACTCTCGAGCTTACGGCGATACTCGGCCGCCCGCAGTGCACCATCAGGCGAACCGTAGGAATGGGTATGCAAATCAACTTTGTAGCTCATAGCTGCCTGGAAATTACCGCCAGACGCTGGAACGTCGTGTAGGTCGCGCCGGCAGCGATAACACCTAACGCCACCGCTAGGTACCCGGTCAGCAAACCCAGCACAAGCACAGCCATGCGTACTTCAAACGGGAACAGACCACCACCGAAGAGCCGATTCAGCTCAGCGTACGAGCGCTTAGCGCCTTTCGACGCAATGATAGTCTCGCCCTTCGCCTTCACGAAACTGACACATATGGACATCCCGCAGGCCACCACCGCCAATGCCGCCCAGCGCGGCTCGTCCGACATAGCAAATGTGTAAGCGATGGCTGTATAGAGCACAACCTCCTTGATGCGGTCAGTCGAGGCGTCGAGGAAGCCACCGCGGTCACTCACCCGCCCTTGCAGCCGCGCCAGTTCGCCGTCAAGTGTGTCGAACAAACCAAAGATGATGAGGAGCACACCAGCCAGCAGCCACTGATCAGTGATGATGCAATACGCGATGATACCATGGAGCAATAGCCCGAGCCACGTCACGGCATTTGGCGTCAGACGACCACCACTTAGTGCGTTCAGACCACGCGCCAGCTGACGCGCAGCCGCTCGAACCACCACTTTCACGCGCTGAACTACGGTAACCATTACGATAATTATACCCTACCCTTAGCGGGATTGGGTGGCAGACTCTTATAGACCGCTGTTGCTGACGAATCGAGCACTCGCCAGATTGTAGTGCCGCTGGTGCGTTTCGGCCTCACGAAGATAGGTGTCCATCAACAAATTGTGTGACGACTGCGACGAGGAAGTCGGGTATAGCACAGCGATGACGCTTTCACTACTCTTCATCGCGGTGATGAGCAGGGCGGCAATCGCGACGTACATCCCAATGTGAAAATGGACTGGGTGCATACGAAGTCGACGGTGTTTTTTATATTGTTTAGCCATTTTTATATACCAAAAACAATACTATTGTAACAAAACGTAAGCCTTTTGTCAATATTATGACAAAATAGTCACGCCTTTATGCTTTCTTCTGACCTCGTTTGCTGCGCCGCACCCTATAGGCAAGCTCGCTGCGGTACGTGTCGATGCCTTCAATATACTCGTCGAAATCTTTGAGTAGCGTCGAGAAGCGACGATTTGGCGTCAGGAGTCTAAGGAGCTTTTTCTGTCCAATGAGATACTCAACCAGGCTGAAAAAATCGCCGTCGCCCGAGACGATGATAGCCTTGTCGTAGTTTGGCAGCTCTTTCATGGCGTGAAGGACGAGATCGGCATCGATATTGCCTTTCACCGGCGGTTTATCATCAGCGGCTTTATCCTTGGTCTTTTTCTCCTTTTGCTCGCTCGGTACATTATGAATCTCCAGAGTTGGCTTCAGCACCACCAAAAAACCGTGGTCATACATCTGCTGGTACAGCGCCTCGTTATCCGGCATGTAGCCGATGAACATGAATGCTTTCGTGACGCCGTATTTGTCAGCAAGCCATTCACGGAATTTATGCCAATCCATCTTCCAGCCAATCTTTTGCACACCCAGATTGAGATTCTGACTGTCTATGAACGCGTAGTTATTCGGCTGCTTCGGTGCCTGCTGCTTACGGCGGCGCGGATACCAACGTCGACGCTGGCCGCTTTGCTGATCCCCCTGTTTTTCACTCATAGCCTAAGTATACAGCACCTCGGTAATCGGTGCACGATCAGGCACTCTGGAGAACCCCCGGTACGGCTGTTGTGAGCCTGGACAACAGCCGCGAAAATGCGACGCGGCAGTGTTTTCGCGTTGTACCAGTTCACAACAGCCGCCGAGGGTTCGCAAGCTGTGCCGAGGTTTCTCGCTTCCTCTTTTCCGGCAAAAGAGGAAGTCGAAGCCCGACCTCGTCGGGCTCGAATCAGCGTTTTTTCAGCAGCTCGAGTAAATCTTTGCCGTAGGCCTCGACCTTCATCTTGCCCATCCCCTTCACTGCCAGCAGCGCTTGCTCGGTCTGCGGCCTACGCGCCGCGAGTTCCTTCAGCGTCGTATCGTGCGCAATCACGTAGGGTGGCACCCCAAGCTTCCGAGCCTGCACGGCACGCCACTGCCTAAGGCGCACAAAAAGTGCCTCGTCGAACGCTGGCTGACTATCGTCAGCTGCTGCAGCTGCGGCGTTATAGTCTTCGATACCGCCCGCAAGTGCCTTGGACGCAGCGAACAGCTCTTTGTCGAAATCGAAAATCAAAGGATGCATAACGAGAGCTGTGCGATTGATGCCAGCGAGGTAGACGCCGTCCATGCTACGCACGCGGCTAAGGGCAACATAGCCCATCCCAGGGGTAAAACTTCGACTCAGGTCTATCTCTGCTGCGTCGAGACTCATACCCTGACTTTTGTGAATCGTTATGGCCCAGGCAAGCCGAAGCGGCAGCTGGGTCGCTTCAGCCTTAACACGCCCATCCTCTTCGAGCTTCCAGCTGTGCGGCTCAACCTGTATTTCTCTGCCGCCACTTGTAACGACGACCGGCGTATCACCGACGAAATCGATGACGCTGCCCCTTGTACCATTCACAAATCCCTTTGCCGGGTTATTGGCTACAAACATGATTTCAGCGCCTTTTTTCAGCACCAACTCCGGCGGGGCCAAGATACTCTTCGTAAGTGTTTCACGCTTTTGTTGCTGTCCCGTCACGAACATTGTATACATTTTTTGTTCAGTTTGCAGTGCTCCGAGGTATTTCTGGTTGATAGTATCGACATCGACATTATGTGAGTATAGACGGGTTATGGCGAGCTCCGTGTCGGGCCGAATTTTTAGGCGCTCCTGCAGGGCCGATTCGTGCAACTCATTGACATCACCGCGGCGCATGGCGCCGAGCAAATCGAGTAGTGTATCACCGGCCTGAACACGATGCTGTTCGGTCAGATAGCAGATAGTGAGACCCAGCTCCGACCATGCATTCGATAAATGCGCGAAATCAGCTACGCTGTTCCCCCGCGAAATAGGCGGCAGCTGAAAGAGATCGCCGACCAGGATAACCTGCAAACCACCAAACGGCGCCGTGCTCTGGCGTAGCCGCTTCGCCAGCTGATTCACCATATCGAGCCGACTACCGTGCAACATCGATACCTCATCGATGACGAGCACGTCCGTGGCATTGAAACGCTTCACCAAGTTCGCGCGCGCGCCGAGCCGAGCAATGTCATGTTCACTCAGTCTATCAGCGATACCGAAGCCGGCCCAACTATGTATAGTAGTGCCCCCGATATGTGTGGCGGCGATACCCGTGCTGGCGGTGACCGCGACATGTTTGCCCTGGCGCCGCGCCAGGCGTATAAACTCGTTGAGTACATACGTCTTGCCAGCGCCGGGCGCTCCGGTCAGGAAAACTGACCTGCCGTCCATCATGAGACGGAGCGCTTGAAGCTGCCGCATGCCTGGTTACACCTCTTTGTTATCTTTCGTTTGGAGCGGACGCTTGGCTAGGATCTCGTAGCGCTCCCCGGTAAGCGGTGATACCCAGTAGTCGTCATTGATAATATTTACGAAGGTCGTTAAGTCTTTGTCATCCATAATGATAATTTTGCCATTGTCATCGGGCATGAGCTGAAGATCCATGTCTTCGGCATATTCGAGAGCCTTTTCCTGGGTGACTCTGCCAACTTCGAGCTTCTGCAGCTTCTTTATGAGCGACTTTTTTCCCTTTAACAGTGCCTGGAGCCCGACACCTTCCGGAAAACTTAGACCGTACGTTTCCATAATTTCACGCACTTTTGCTTCGGCGATTGACGCCTCCTTGGCATCGTAGCCAAAGAGTGATTTGAGCTTGCTCTGACTGAACACGTAGACATCCTGTTCGAGAATGAGCAGCTGCGGGTCGGTGCTCAGACGCAGGGCCGCTTCGGCATCGAATGGGATAAACTTGTCGCTGCGCAGCATCCAGCCCTGCTTGCCTTTCATCACCTGCGATTTCGGCAGAACCTTCGCGAGATAAAACGGCTTTTCCATCTCGGGGTGCGATACCCGGGCGAGTACACCCTTCATGTGGTTGATATCGTGCTCATCATCTTTAAATAGAACAATTTCGCGCTCCTGCGTACGCAGCCAGCCGAGTGTTTCACGGAGTTTCTCAACCTTATAGACCTGCGTACGCTGCAGCACGCCCGTTTCGGCTTCCGCCTCCTCGAAACCGCGCACTGTTAGGCCTTTTTCAGCCCCCTCCAGGATATAATCGAGCACCTCGTCGATGAAGATTGGCTCTAGCTGCTTTTTGAGCCCATCCGAAAGTGCCGTGCGATACAGCACGTAGTTTTTGCTGATAAAAAACAGCTCTATTTTGAGCTCGTCTTTATACTGCACGAGGTTATTGGCCCACGCAAAGGCATCGGTCTCCTGGTACGCATCCATATCTGCTCGCAAAGCCGCGAGCTCTGGCGATACATCGTCCTTCATACTTCATATTGTATCATTATCGTGGGTACTCGAACAGAGGTAACGGGCTAATTATCACCCAGTTCAACGACGCGCGTTAAGGCGATTACCTATCGAAACGGTGTCCGGGCCACCACAGTTTGTAGCCGGCGGCCGCAGCGATGCTAGGAATGAGGAACGGGGCGATGACAAACGCAGCCAGTGATACGCCGATAGCTACCGACGCGCCCATTTGCAGCAGGAAGCTAATGCCGCCAAGCAGCAGCGAAGCAAAGGTCGCCGCCAGGATAAGCCCAGCCGATGCAACTGTGGCACTACTGTGTTCAATGGTTAGCGCAGCACTTTTATGCGGGTCATTTCCCTCGAGTAGCTCCTCACGCAAACGAGTAATCGTCAGGATATTGTAATCAGTGCCGATAGCTACCACGAAGATGTACAGGAAAAGTGGGATGAACGATATTAGACCAGTGTAGCCCATGGCTCCTTGGAAAATGAGCACGGTGATACCAAGCGTCGCTGCATACCCAAGGCTCACGCACAGAAGCAACAAAATCGGTGCCACCAAGCTGCGCAGGAGAATCGCCAGAATGACGAAAATAAAGGCTGCCGCAATCGGGAAAATAACTTTGAGGTCGCGGGTAGTCACAGCCTGAATATCAGCCATCACAGCTGTGACACCGCCCACATAGACACTCGCGCTATTGCTCGCAAATGAGTGCGCTGCATCATGCAGCGAGCCATTGACGGTATCGATGGCAGCAGCACTATACGGATCGTCCTTGAGCACGACGCTTATACTGGCTGTTTTGCCGTCGGTCGAAAAACCGCTCGGGAAGGCTGCCGATACGCCATCCGTCGACGCAAGTTTGGCCTGCATTTGGGTGATAAGCCGTGGGTTGAGCATCTGGCTGCTCGTGACATAGACCTCGGTAGGCGCCAGGACTCCAGCCGGAAATGCTGATTTGAGCGTTTCATACGCCTGGGCCGATTCAGTGCCCGACGGTGGCTGACTGAACGAGCTGAAGTCAGCTTTGTACTGTGTCACTGCGGAGGCGCACAGCAGAAGCAGCACAACAACGACAGCGCTCACCGTACCTGGACGTTTGGCTACGACATGGCCAATCTTGCGCGAAAGTGTCGGCTTTTCTGCCTTTACCATCCAGGCCTTACTGGGCCAGAAAACCTTCTCCCCAACCACTGCAAGCAGTGCCGGCACGAGCGTCATCGCCGCGAGCATCATGACAGCCACACAGATAACGAGACCCGGTGCGAGCGTTGAGAAAATGCCGAAGTCTGCAAAAAACAGGGCAATGAATGAGGTAAGCACTACGAGGGCGGCCGAGAAAATCGCCTCGCCGGCTCGACTGAGGGCAAAGCTCACCGCTCCACGGGTATGGTCGCCGCTTCGAAGTCGTTCACGATAGCGGAACAGCAGGAACAAGATATAGTCGGTGCCTATGCCATACAGCACCACCGTGTAGAGAATACTCATCTGCTGATTGACCTGGAAGTCAAAGGCATGACCGGCGAGCGCAATGAGCCGCTCGGATAGGCTGTACACGATGCCGACAGCAACAAGCGGGAGCAGCCCCGCGAACGGGCTGCGGAATATGACTGCCGGTAGTAGTAGCACCAGCAAAATGGTGACGATGCCGACAATTTTCTCGGCATTTTCAGCAGAGTCCTGCATGTCGTAACTCGTCGACATTGAACCCGTCATGCCAGCTTCGATGCCGGTGCCCTCCACCGCTTTTTGCACGGCACCTCGAACAGCAGGCACGGCATTGACGGTTGCATCATCGTTCTGGTCACCCGAGTATACTACTGTCGCCAGCTGCGCTTTCTTGCTTGGGGCGATCTGCTGCACGCTCGTTGTGACAGCCTGTACTTTATCAAGCTGCTGGGTGTTCAGGTCGGCAACGATGGTACTAATCTTGGCAAACTGTTCACCACTAAGCACGCCGCCCGATTCAGCACTAAAGACTATGATGTCCGTTGGAGCCTCGCTTTTATCTGAAAGCTGCTCAGCGACCTTACTTGCCTGCACAGATTCGTAGTGACTCGGGATAAACTTACTTTGATTATTGCTCTGGATAGAAGACAGTGATGGTGCAAAAATCGAGATGAGCGCCGCGGCAACTATCCACACCGAAAGTACCCACCACCGACGTTTTACGACAAAGTCGCCCAGTGTCTTCATCATTCCCTTACGATTATCGGCCAGCGCCTTATTCAGCTTCTTTGCTTTTGCCAAGTAGCTGCCCTCACCTTTCATTAGTTCAGCTATAGAGTATACGCAAAATCAGACTGTCACGCAAGCCTCGAAGCAAGATGCGTCCGCGTCATTACTGCGCGTTCGACGTGCGCGTGTCGAGATCGTGCTGGGCGAGCTGTAGCATAAGCTTGCCCGTCGAAAACCACTCACGACCAATGGCATATGGCGTCCAGCCCTTACCGACTGGTGTCTGTGCATTGACGCCAATCGTGTCAATCCCGACCGCCCGACAGGTATAGATTGCCCGCGGCACATGGTAGCCCTGCGTCACGACTATTGCGCTTCTGACGCCGCGCCATGTCTTCGCACGGCTGCATGAATCGTAAGTATCGAAGCCAAATTTATCGACGGCAATTTTGTTTGGCGGCACTCCTTGGCGCAGCGCCTCTTGGCGCATTACCTCTGGCTCGTCATGGCTGCTATAGCTACCGTCACCGCTCATAAGCAAGCTATCTACTCGTCCTGCTTTATACAGCTTGACCGCGGTGTCGATACGCCAGCGCAGGAACTGGGAAGGCTTCGTGCCCCGGTTGCGTAGCGCAGCACCAAGCACAATGGCAACATCACGTTTTGGCACCCGAGTGATAGCAGTGCGACTCAGTTCATAGCGAGCGTCTCGCGTCGCCAAGTTGACATAGATCGTCGGCAACCAAAGCAGCAACGCCGCAATGATAGCTAGCGCCAGTAACAGACGCCGGGCGTAGTGCTTTCTGGAGTGTTCATGTCCCTCTTGGTCGTCATCATCCATAGTCTCAAGTATACCTTACAGACCAGCACCTACTCTGTTAGTCAATGAAAATCTCGCGGGCCGACGGGTACGAGTTATAGCCTTTGTGTGACATTGTCCGGCAATAGGCTCCGGCGTCATAGATAGCTACAATGTCGCCAATTGCCGCCTGGCGCAGTTCGCGCGGTTCCAGTCCTTCTGGATCATCTGGCGCCGGCGTGAGAATATCCCCGGTTTCACAGTTGTGCCCAACCACGATATATTCCGCGGTTTGTTTACTGTCGTTCAGCACAGCAAGTTCGTGTTGAGCACCGTACATACCCGGGCGAGCAATGTCATTCATTCCTGTGTCAAGGCGCAAGAACGTGTAACCATCGTCGCCCGTATCGACGATATCGACGATGCTGGCGAGCAGCACGCCAGCATGTCCAGCCAACCAAGTACCCGGCTCTATCTCAAGCTGAAGTTGCCGTCCGGTGCGCGCAGCAAATGAGGTGAGCTGAACGGAAAAAATCCGGGCAATTTCTAGCATATTGGCTTCCGGTTGATCACCATAGCGGTGGATTTTGAAGCCCCCACCCATGTCAAGGCTGGTGACATCAGGCATACGCTCAGCGATAGCAAGTGCTGCTTCGATCATATTGCCCCACATAGTCGGATCAGCGCCGGAACCGATGTGCACATGGAGCCGATCAATCTTCACATCAAACTTCGCTGCTAGCGCCAGCGCATCTGGCACATAGCTGTTCCAAAGCCCGAAACTCGAATTTGGGCCGCCGGTCGTGAGACGGTTGTTGTGCCCAGCACCTAGGCCAGGATTCACCCGTAAGCCAACTGTATTTGGTCGACTTTTTGCAGACAAAAAGAGTTCAAGCTGATGCAGTGATGTCGCCACATAGTTTACACCCGCGGCTAATAATTCATCGATGTTGTGCGCGGGTTGCTGGCTCGACAGGCTGATTTTCTCCGCCGCCACACCAAGCGCCAGTAGCTCGGCGGCTTCATAGCTTGAGCTGGCATCGAAATGCAGTCCCATATGGTCAAACAGCCGAATTATCTCTGGATGGTTGTTGGCTTTTACTGCATAGCGTGGCACCAAACTGTATGGTACCCGCAGGTTAGTGAGCACCCTCGCGCGTTCAGCCAAAGCCCTGCGGCTATAGACGAAAACAGGTGTTTCACCAGCTTTTGCTAGGTTTCGCAGTTCATCTGTATCAAACATGTTCATATACTGCATACATACACCCCGTTCCTTCAGCTAGCCCAGTATACCAAACTAGTATGTCTCTGCGGCAAATCCACCGGCCGCGCCGTACCATCGCGAAATAGAAATGCAGCCCACCATTACGAGCCCGAATGTCACCGCATACACCGGGTATACATATCCGAGTATACCAGCATGCATGAGCCAGCTAGAAAATATGACGATCGCACCGCCGAGCACCCCGACACCGTAGGCCGTCAGCGACTCCTCTTCTGGCTGCTGCCAGCCATGGATAAAGGTTGGGATATAGGCGAGCGCATCGATCGCAAGAGCGATGCCCATCACAAGCAGCGGGCTGTCCACTGTGAACCAAGCGATGATACCCGCCGCCGCTGCGATAAGGGTTGTTTGCTCAAGCCGCGTAACCCCGCGGGCCGCGTACCGCCAGCCGAGCGCAACAACAATCAAACAGCCAACCGTTGAAACGCCCGAGACGACCGCACTGCCGAGCTGCCCCTCCTGCAGCGCCACGACAGTCAGGAGCCCCATAAGTATCGACCAAACCAGCCAAGACACCAGCCGCGGCCTGGCGCCGTGCCGAATAATATCGCGTATATATGGCAGAAAACTCATTGTCGTGAGAAGCGTGCCCATGAAAAGCAGTATTTTTGTCATGTTTGTTCCTTTCTTTTTGGTACCACACCTGCTAAAAGCAGTACCCGCGCTCATGCGCCGCTTAACCGTTACATATATGTAACTTTTTGTATCTTTCGCCGCTTTAGATTTCGGCTAATTCGTGACCAGTTAGTGCTGAACCGATCATAAGAATGAAGTCATCTCTGGGAGCATACCCCAAACCATTAGTTGGGATGGCTTCGATGTCTTTAATATACCACAAGAGTTATGTAGTTGCTAGCTATCGACCGTTTTAGCGCAAAAACATACCCGAAAGTTATCAAGTTTCGGGTTAATGACGACGGTATGGTGGATAAATTACTCGAGCGGCAACACGGTGCGCGCAGCCATAACTGGCACATGCACACCCGAATGTATGTGCTCACCTACAAAACGAGTTTCTGTTGCGTCAGCTATTTGCACCTCAAATAGCTGCAATGTCAGCGAGGCAAGCGTGGGATTCTTTAGAAACGCAAAACGACTAAACTCACCGCGTAAGCGGACATCTGTAAGCAGGAGCCCATCATACATCTCTTCATCGCTAGAACAAGTGGTACGGTAATCTTTCTGTACAACAGTCAGCCATGTACTGATCGCTACCTTCCTGGCACCATACAGGGAGCGTCTGTCACCCAGTAATTGGTCTATACCCTCTGCGGCAAGTTGAACTTGTCGTTCTGGGGGGGTGATGGCTACCTGATCTTGCAGTGCTTTGGCGACCTCAAGTATATCGGGCCGAGCAATGATTGTTCTAGGACCACCAAGTTCTACTGCCTTCATGGTATGAATTTTACCGACTGGTTGCAGAACTGCAAGCTTAAGCAATGAGAATGCGCTATGAGTTTAGCGTGAGTAGTCCAAGTATGAGTGGCCTCACACTTTCACCTTCCCCTACTGTACTATACATACTTCGCCGGCTAGCCTAGTGTACCCGTTAGCTCCACAATCTTCACACGTTCCTGCTCCGTCGTATCGCGGCTCCGAACCGTGACAGTGTCTTTGGCCTCGCCCTCAAGTGTGTCGAAATCGACCGTGACACAGTATGGCACACCGATCTCGTCCATTTTGCGGTAATTTTTACCTATATTACCGCTGTCTATCCACAGCACACTGCCGAATTCTTTGCGCAAGCTTTTGTAAACCTCCCGAGCCTTTTTAACCAGTTTTTCGTTGTTCTTTGCGAGAGGACAGACGGCGACCTTGACAGGCGCGAGGTGTGCCGGCAGCCTCAGGTAAACACGCTTCTCGCCGTCTACTTCATCCTCGGTGTATGCCGCTGTCAGCACGGCCATGACGGCGCGCTCGACACCGAAGCTCGGCTCTATCACGTGCGGCAAGAACGGCGCACTACCGTCTTTGGGGCGATATTCCATACTTTTGCCGCTAACCCTCTGAATGTTTCCCAGGTCGAAGTCAGTGCGATATGCTAGACCCAGCAGTTCGTCTTTGCCGTGCGGAAACGCGAATTCGTAATCAATCGTGCGCCTGCTGTAATGTGCACGGTCGGCTTCCGGAACCTCGACTTCCTCTACCTTATCTACTGGTAGTCCAAGCGCCTGCAGGAATGTTTCGATATCCTTCCGCCACTGCTCAAAGGCTGCTTCCCACTCGCTTTCACGGACAAAATATTCGATTTCCATCTGCTCGAACTCACGGCTGCGAAAGACAAAATCGCGCGGGGAGATTTCATTGCGAAAGGCCTTGCCCTGCTGCGCGATGCCAAAAGGTATATCTGGATAAAACGTATCGACGACGTTCTTAAAATTCGTAAAAATCCCCTGTGCTGTCTCCGGCCGCAGGTAGCTAATTGAAGACTCATCGTCGACGGGACCAACAGTCGTCTTGAACATCATGTTGAAGGCACGCGGCTCGCTAAAGGTGCCGGTTTGGCCGCACGTCGGACATTTATTCAGGTCATCCAACTTGTCAGCACGGAAACGGCCGTGGCAGTTACTGCACTCGACGAGGGGGTCGGTAAACGTATCGACGTGGCCGCTGGCTTGCCACACTTTCTGATTCATGAGTATGGCCGCATCGACACCGTACATGTCATCCCGCTCCTCGACGAACATCCGCCACCACAGGTTCATGATGTTCTTTTTCAGCGCGACGCCGAGTGGGCCGTAATCCCACGTACCGGATAAGCCCCCGTAGACATCGCTGCCCGGGAATATAAACCCACGCCGTTTACACAGACTAACGATACTATCCAGCTTTATCTCATTTTTCTGCTCACTCATATGAGACAAATTATACGCACCCAGCGCACCAAAATCCACCTCCCACTTTTTTATATTCAGCGATAGCGTATTATAAAGAAATGGGTAAGAACGCGACAACGAGCAAAATAATTGACGAGATAATCCGTTACGGGACTCTCGGCGGTCTCATCGGAGCGTCGCTGTTCGCCCCCGGTATGTCTCAGGCACTCGATAAACCGCTGCGTCGGTTGACACGGCATCTGGATGAGAATGAGAGACGGCGCGAATTGCGGCGTATCGTGTACGGGATGAAAGCTCGCGGCTATTTGGTCGGTGAATATGAACACGGGCTGCAACTGACCGAAAAAGCCAAGGCGAGACTGGCGACGGCGGACATCGATAGACTGGAAGTGCAGCCACAACAAATCTGGGACAAAAAGTGGCGAATTATCATGTACGACATTCCGGAGGAGCACAAATATGCACGCGACGCATTAACAACAAGACTACGGCGTTATGGGTGTTTCCAATTGCAAAAAAGCACCTGGATCACCCCCTTTCCCTGTCGAAAGGATATAGAGACCATAACCGCACATTATGGCATAAACGCGTTCGTCAGCTACTTCGAGGCAATCAACCTCGATAATCAGGCGCCTCTTCTGCGCCGTTTCAAGACAAAGTACCCCTCTACGAAATTTTTATAAATTCAGCGATTGCTGAAAATAAGAAAGTGTGTGGTGTCTTAACGACTGCAATGCGGCCTCGACGAACAACACCGGCACAATAATCAGGTGACAGACGTCGATCCACACTTTTGCTTCAAGCACTAAGGTGGAGCTGGCGAAGCATGGTGACAAGTGGCAAGCATCTCTTTGTCAGCGCCTCAATCTCACTCACTTTCGCAAGCTGTAGCACTGAGTCCTGAGCGAAAAGCAGCCGTAGTAGCTTAATCTCACTGACGCCGTATACCCCATCGGTGCGAAGTGTCATAGCTGTCGCATCGAAATCAAATTCATATCTATTGTTTGGCGATAGTTTCTCTCCGACCGCTGTTGTCCGTAGATTCGGCGCATGTCCGCCGAGCGCAAGCAAGCGGGACAAAAACCAGACACGGATGAGTTCTGCCGGTACAGCCGTGTCGTCCAGTGCCTCGAAAGTTGACTGAAGCAACTCGAAATACTCCCGCTCAGGATTATCCTCCGTTACCTTGTGCAAGAGTTGGAGTAGCTCGTAGCCTAACAGTGTTCGATCGATATTCTGCACGATGTGTGGATAGTGCCGGATAAGCCGCGCCGAGATGAGCGTGCTCACGCTACCCCGCCCAGGCAGATAGCTAATCTCGCTGGTACTAAACAGCTCAATACCGCCGGCCAGTTTACTTTTCACCTTGCGCACCCCTTTCGCCATCAGGCTGAGTTTGCCGCTATCCGGCGTCAGCATCGTAATGATTCGGTCAGCTTCGCCGTAGTTGATTCGCGTCAGCACAATAGCGGTTGTCCTCTGCTGATTCATGCCGTTGTGCGCCGCCCTACCAAGCTGACAGCGCTACATAGTTCTACGACTGTCGTCTGTGATAGAACCAGCGTCTGCTGCACACCTAGTTGCTCACGCAAAACCGCCAGACCCGCAAGATCGTGATATTGCCGCGGTACGAGCAACACAACTGGCACGTTCCGCCATTCAGCATAGCTTTTAAATTCGTAAAGAAACTCGACGCCGTTGTGGCGTGCCAGCTCTAGGTTGAGTACGACCACATCGGGGCGATGTCGATCAGCGGCTTGCACAGCTTGTTGGGCCGTCACGGCCGACATAACACGATGACCAGCTCGGCGAAGACCCGCACCATACGCCCGTTTCAGCACGACATCTGGTTCGATCAGAAGCACCCGCACGCGCTCACACCAATCTGAGCTGCTGACAAGCCGGTAGCGTCGTCGCCAGACCTGTTGCATTATGGTAGCGCGCGGCGTGCAGCTGGGCCGCGACCGAGTGGAGCAATGAGTCGGCGATAAACACCCCAGCTGTTGGACCGCAAGTAAATTCCGGAATGGGTTGGCGAGCCTTACCGTGAAGCTTGCGCGCCCGCGATAGGACGCTCGTGGGAAGATCGAGATGGCGGCCGTACCAACCAGCGATAACTCCACTGCGACCCATGTGAGCACCCAGTCGTACCACACCTCGCTCATCATCAGTTTGTGATTGCGCTGCAATAAAAACCTGACCGAGACTGAGTAGCGCTGACTGCAACACTGCGCGGTCACTCATGATAGGCACCAGGCGCTGCGGCATATCGAGTTCTAGGGTAACATTGAGCTGCCGCGCAAAGGGCTCAAGGAGGTGTGCCGTCTCTTGTAGTAAGCTGGGAACGGCCACTGGTGCGAGCTCCGGCTCTGCGGTACCACCCTGCATACGCATCGTCAGGACATAACTCTCGAGCAACTGGAGCGAAGCCTGCGACAGATCTCGTACGAGCTGCCAGTGCTCGCGGCGCTGGCGTGACGCCATTCCAGCCTGCTCACTGAGCCTCGCCAATTGGAGCATGGTGTGACTCATGCCATCAGCCAGGCTCATAAAGAGTCGCTCTTGCTCACCAAAGCCCCTGGACTGACTGCTACTCTGTTGCACAGCTACATACCCCTCGTTAACGACCACTACGCACACACCGCGCGTGCACACCGTTTCTAAACTCTAGTATAGCCGACTTGGGGCGCCGAGGCTACGGCGAAAAGCTCGCATTTGGCAGGATATTGTTGTTGAAATCGGCCAGGTATTGGCTCGACTCGACCCAAAGTTTCAGTGTCTTGTCTCGAAGTGGCAGAATGACCATACTGCCCTGCTTCGTTGTCGTCAGCTGGCCATCGATGCGTACCCCGACCGCTTTTGGCGTCTTTGCCAGCGCATACGGTACGACGGAGACTTTGCCCTGCTTCTGCAGGCTACTATACGATTCGAGTGTCTGGCTATAGCTCGCCGGGACAACCTGTACGCGCAGTGCAAAAACTGAACCCTCGTCACTGGCTGACGGCACGTAATCTGGGTTGAAGTAAGCGTCAAGCGGCTGCTCACCGTCCGAACCCGTGACAACGTAGGCACTCCATGTCTTTGGATAACTTATGTGCACACTACCATACGCCTCTGGCCCACTATATGTCTTGAGTGGTTGTTTGGCGGCCTCAGCGTAGTCTTTGGCGTCTTTTGCCTGCACTTCTTTCGTATTGGCTTGCACCGCTGCTTGAACTTTCGCATCAGCATTATCTTTATAGTCTTGGCGGCTTCCGAAGGCCCAGATGCCGAATCCAAGTGCTATGAACAGAAAAACGGCCAACAGAATAACAGCCGAGACGGTCAAAACCGATCCGCGCTGCTGCGCTCTATATTCCATAGTGCTCATGGTAACCTACCAAGGGTGATTCGTGCAAGGCTTCTATCTATAGTCGTACAGAAAGACACCGTCTTTTTCGGCCACGACACGCCTCTCTGGCACACGAAATGTGACGCTAGCAAGCGGCTGGCGGTAAGCCCGCATCTGCTCGTCCAGTTTGGGCATAAATCGGTCAAGAAGGAACGTAAAGACCCCATCCGACGGCGGCCACTGAACCCGCCAGAAATTACCCCAGATGATAGTTACCTGCCCTCGGTAGCGGCGAGTGCGCAGCCATGATACAAGCACTAGCAACGGGTTAAGCTCGATGCCTACGGCCCGGTAGCCCGCCTCAGCAGCTGCAAGCAGCACCTTACCGTCGCCGCTACCGAGCTCCAGTATCGTCGCCCCTTTGGGCAAATCAAGCAAATCAAACGCCGCTTGTATTTGCGGCCGAAGCGCTGGCAGGTACGGTGCACCGACGAAGATAACCAGACAAAACGCCGCGAGGACGATGCCAAAGATGGTAAGCAGCGCCTGCATCCGTTTAGTCCTTGGCGAGGTGCCGCTTCACTTCATTTTCGGCGTGTGTGAGGTACGTTTCAATTTCAGCGATGAGCTTTTTGCCGGTTTCGTGCAGACGCAACGCCTCATCAAGCTGCACCGTTTCACTCTGGAGATGTGCCAGCACGCCTTCGAGTTCCTCCATTTTCTTTGCATAGTCGAACGCTTTTGTACTACTCATGTGATGTCCTTTCCTGAGTGCCTGATTTTACCTGCGTTATGCGCGAAGTGACGATTCCATCATTAAGCTGGGCAGCGATAGTCTCACCGACTCGCAGCGCACCGACCCTATGCACAAGCGCACCGCTCTTAGTGCGCACAATCGCATACCCCTGCGCTAGAGGCCGGGCCGGATCGTACGCCGTGAAGAGCTGCCGGGCGGCAGTAAACTGAGCCCTAGACCGCCTGGCTGCTACCCGCAGCGCTTGATCGAGCTGTTCGGTTAGCATGACAAGACCAGTGCGCTGCCGCATGATACCCTGCGCAAGCTGCTCATCGAGCCGGTGACGATATGCCCATAGGTGCCGCTGCTCTTCATGCCTATCTGGCACCAACAGTTCGGCCGCATTGCTCGGCGTGCTCGCCCGTCTATCGGCTGCCAGCTCCGCCAGAGAAATATCCACCTCGTGACCGATAGCAACGAGTGTCGGAACACGGCTGCCAGCCACTGCTCTGACAACTCGCTCATCACTAAATACCGCCAGATCGTCGGCGCTGCCACCACCCCGAATCAAAACAATAACCTCCGGCACCTGGGCGGCTTCATTAGCTCGCCTGATAGCCTCGATGATCTGCGGCGACGCTCGCTCGCCCTGCACAAACACATCGTAGTGATCGATAGCTAGTCCGCCCCATCGGGCGGTCGTAATCTTTATAAAGTCAGCATAGGCTGCCGAATCTCCCGCCGTAACGAGCGCAATGCGCCGCGGAGTCGCCGGCAATGGGCGTTTGCGCGCCGGATCAAACAGCCCTTCCCGCTCCAGTTTTGCGGCCAACATATCCGCCGCTCGACGCAAAAAACCCTCGCCCACCGGGCTAATGACTTGCACATTGAAAGTAAAGCCATACAGCTGGTGCAGACGCGGCGAACCAGCCACTCGGACTACCATGCCATCCTCGAGCGGACCAGGCAGCGCGGTAACGA
>CAYWOA010000001.1:22895-48238 GCA_964459795.1 uncultured Candidatus Saccharibacteria bacterium
CCAGCCACTCGGACTACCATGCCATCCTCGAGCGGACCAGGCAGCGCGGTAACGACCGCGAAACAGCGCACCGATGCCGATTCGTCTTTCAGATCGAAGTAGACCCACCTGTTTTTGCTCACCTTGAAATTCGCCAGCTCGCCCTCAATGTAGAGACATGGGTACGCCGTTTCGAGGGTCTGATTGACGTAGGCGACAAACTCGCCAACACCAAAAATCGGCCTACCGCCACTATTCATACGAGCCGCTCCAGGAACCACCGCTTGCAGATTTGGTCATACCTATTTATTACCCGCCACCGGAGTTGGCGCACCCGCTCGACGCAGCGTGCGGTGATAGAGATAGTAGCCGGGTGGCAGTTGGATAATGGTATTTAGCACGCGGTACATGACCGTCACCGGTAGGCTCAGGCGCGAGGGCACACCAGTGGCCGATAGCGTCAGTGTCATGAGCGCCTCGTACACACCAACACCGCCAGGCAGTACACTGATAAGCCCGGCAAAGTTCGCCACCGCATAGGCCAGTATCACCGACCCAACATTCACAAATTCGCCGAACGCAATGTAGACGACATATATCGTCATAACTTCCCATATATTGGCCATGAGCGCCCAGAAAAACGGTCGTCGCAGCCGTCGCCAGTCTTTGCTCATATAGACATAGTTTTCGTGTAAATCCTCAAATAGGCGATGTACCCCTTTAGTGTTGATAGTTTCAGGCGAATTACGACGGAACCGGTGGATTAGTTGGTTGAGCACCCGAGTCATATATGTGAAAAAACCAGCGATACGCCGCTTGCTCCCGATAATAAACCCAAACCCGGCTGTCAGAAGAATGACTATCGTAATCAGGCTTCCGGCCAGTAGCATAATGATGCTACTCATATGTCCTTGCACCGCTAGCGCAATAACACCAAAAACGATGAGAACTTCAAACGACAGAAAAATTAACACTAGTTTTTGGAGGTGCACCGCCGTTGCTTTGGCGCTTGTAATGTGTTCATTCTTCATGCGCAGCCCCCAATACGATATGCCCGTGACGCCGCCACTCGGAAACACATGGTTCACAAAGTTTAGCTCCAGGCTACTTTCAAAGAGCTCTTTGTAGCTAAGTTTATTGCCCACGAGTGCAAACAGACTCCGGTATAGTCTGGCCTGGGCGTCATAATTCAGAAACTGCGCTGGAAGCATGAGTAGCAGCGCCCAAGCGTTTATACGGAACAGGTCATGAAATGTCTGGGCAAACTGATCGCGGATAGCATAGATCAGCAGCGCCAGCGCGAGAAATGTCACGACGTTGACGACGAGCTTCCAGTTCCGCTTCAGATATGTCTTTATCGCCATCTAGGGTAGTATTATACAGGTATGATTCAATCCATCTGCATCCTTGGTCGTCAACCAGCGCTCGGCCTAGCTGAACTCGAAAGTTTATACGGCGGTGCGCATGTCCAGCCCGTTGGTCAGTTCGCTGCGGAGCTGGATATCAAGGTTGATTTCTCGCGCCTTGGCGGCAGTACACGCCTAGCGGCCGTAGTAGCGGAGATACCGAGCACCAATTGGAAGTTGGTCGAAAAAGAACTACAAAAAATTGTTCGTTCAGCGGCGTTCGCTGTCCCAGCCGAAGGAAAATTCCACTTCGGCCTGTCCGCCTACGGGTTCGCTATTTCACCCGCCAAATTATCGGCACTCGGTCTAACCCTCAAAAAACTTATCCGTAGCCGCGGCGTCTCGGTGCGTGTGGTACCAAATAACGAGCCTGCGTTAAATACGGCTCAGGTGTACCACAATCACCTGGCAGACGAGCACGGTGCCGAGCTGCTCATAATCGCCGACAAGGACCGCAGCGTCATCGCCCGTACGATCGCCGTCCAGGACATCGATAATTACACCCTGCGTGACCGCGGCAGACCAAAGCGTGACCCCAAAGTCGGCATGCTGCCACCCAAGCTTGCACAGATTATTATAAATCTGGCCGCAGCCGAGTCACGAGTCACGAGTCACGAGTCACGAGTCATTGTGGACCCGTTTTGCGGAACGGGAGTGCTGCTCCAAGAAGCACTGCTGATGGGTTTTGGGGCGTACGGCAGCGACTTAGAGCCACGCATGATTGAGTATTCTCGGTCTAACCTCGACTGGTTCACTTCCAAATTCCAAATTCCAAATTCCAAATTCGATCTTTCCGTCGGTGACGCCACGACATTTAGGCTGCCAGAAGATCTAAACATTGTCTGCGTCGCCTGCGAAACGTACCTTGGTCGCCCCTTCACCGCCCCACCCGATCGGCAAATGCTGGAACAAACCGTCAGCGAGGTGAACACTATCCTGACAAAATTTTTGCGCAACATCCACTGCCAATTACCCAGTGGCACACGGTTATGTGTCGCTGTACCTGCCTGGCTTAGCCCCACCCCGGGCCCGAACATGTCGCGTTTGGATGAAGTGCAAGACGACGGCGAAGCGCGGACCGAGCCGTACAAAAAGTACCGCGAAGGGGCACTACAGCTGACAACGCAGCAATTCGCCAAAAGAAGCCATGGGGCTGATGGATATGCCAGCAGGCAGGTGGCTGCGGCGCGGTACGTTCGGCACCTACCCCTTATTGACCAGATAAGCGATTTGGGCTATAATCAAGTACGATTTGAGTGTGTTCGGGGTAACGAGCTTCTCTACTATCGAGAAGATCAGATTGTTGCCCGGGAACTCCTCGTTTTAACAGTTAAATAATGCGATAGCCGACCACTGCAAAGGTCTGCCACAGATACGCGTGCAGTGCAAGGCTTCGCCAAAGACGCGCAGCGAACCGTACTACGGTACGGAGAGCGAGCATCTATTTGGCAATAACGCAGCAATGTGCGAGTCTGTGGTTGACCGCACGTCCAAGGAGAAACTATGTCACATGTCAAAGCTGGCGGTACCAGCAAAAATACCCGCGACAGCCAGGGCCAGCGCCTCGGCGTCAAGCGCTTTGGTGGCCAAACAGTCAAGAACGGCGAAGTCATCGTCCGCCAGGTCGGCATGACGAAGCGGGCTGGCAAAGGCACCACCATGAGTCGCAATTTCACCATCCACGCCGCCCAAGACGGTACGGTCAAGATGAGCAGCCGCAAAGTCCGCACCTTCAGTGGCAAATCAGTTCGCCGCACCGAAGTAACAGTAGAATAACTCCGAGCGACGCCTCGCTCACGTCTACAGAAAGGCCCCAAGACTTTGGCCTTCTGCCCCGTACCGCGGTAACCATAGAAATGATTAGGCAATATCTTGCCCTGGAAGCCTACCAAATAAGCAAGATGTGTAGGTACATTGTGGCTGGGCCACAGTAATCAACGGTTTACCTCGGTTAAACTTTATGGCTCCACCGACATGCTGACCATGCCTTATGTCAGCCAACCTTGCCGGGGTGGAGACGAGAGCGCAAAAACTTTGGAATGAGGGATGTAATCCCCTGCGTCATGCGCGTATAGCGCCGACCAATAGCTGCCAGCTCTTCGGCACTAGCTGCTTTTTTGCCGAACAATACTATTGACGTCAATGCACCTTGCACTGCCTCGGCCGCCGCCTCCGCCTTGGACTCTTTATACGACGGTGTCACGGAAATATCTACTCCGCTAAACTGTAGGCAATGACGAGCTATCCTTCTGGCACGTTTGGCGTGTTTATCGCCGCCGACAATTTTTATCTCTGTAAGCTCGCCTGGGTCAATCTTTCCTAGCGTAATTAATCGAAGCAAGCCTGCAATATTGTCAAAAGTCGAATAGGCCCCTTTATCTTTTATGACAGTGGTGTCGACATTAGCAAGCTTGAGAGCACCTAGCGCAAACCGTCCCTCGTCTATGGGCACTTCTGATGAGCACTCAGCCCCGGGCTGCGAACGCACCACTGCATCAGCTAAATGATCGGCTTCTGTGACTTGCCTATCAGCTTCACCGGGGCCGTTCCCAGAAAGTACTATCACCCCCGCCCCAAGCTCCTGAAGTAGCTCGCCGCTTTTTTCTCCATTACGCTCAGTGCTCCAGGACGGTCCGCCCACGGCGTCAAACCCCTTGCCTAAACAAAGCACGACTTTACCTGATCCTGTTGTCATACTTTATATTATATCACGTTTTTATATTTTGTCTACGACTTGTCGGTGGTGCCCTTTAATGCCTTGCTTTACGATAGATAAAGAAAACGCCCCTTTTCGGGACCGCTACGGTTTATAAATACACCCTTAAACGCCGAGATGGTACTTGATACGATCCACAACATCAGTCATGACGACCTGTGACTTCACGAGGTAATCATCGACGCCCAGACCTTGGGCACGTTGTTTGTCGCTATCCTGGCTGAGGGCAGTGAGCATAATGATCTTGAGATTGGCAGTTTCCGGTGTATTACGTAAGATATCGAGCACATCGAATCCGCTGATTTTTGGCATCATAGCATCAAGTACGATAAGGTTCGGGTGGTACTCCTTGGCGGCAGCAAGCGCATCCTCACCGTTGGCAACGCGGCGGACATCGAAGCCCTCGGCCTGTAGGCGCATGAGATAGGTATTCGCCAGTGATTCGTCGTCCTCGACAAGCAGAATTTTCTTCGGTGGCAAGCTAGCGTTATCCATACAGCTAATGGTACTCAGATGCAACGGAAGAGTCAATAGTGGGAACAAGCTATCCGGTTGAATCGCCGCCAGAGCCGGAGGTGAGCAAAACGAGGGCGATACCGACCCACGTCGGAATCGAAACAAAGAAGAAAGCGCAGGCTGGAGGAAAGAGAAAAAGGGTGACAGGCTATTTTTTGAGCGCGGCAATGAAGCCGGTGAACATGGGATGCGGACGGTTTGGACGTGAGGTGAATTCTGGGTGGTATTGACTAGCCATCAGGAACGGATGGTCGACGCCCTCGATCACCTCGACGAGACCGTTATCTGGATTTATACCGCTCGCACGAATACCCCATGACTCATAGTCAACGACGTAATTGTTATTCGCTTCGTAGCGGTGTCGGTGGCGCTCGACGATATCCCGTGCGCCGTAGAGTTTCGCAGCCATACTGCCTCCTGCAAAGTGGCAGGCGTAATTGCCGAGGCGCATAGTGCCGCCAGTGTTTTCCTTGCCCTTTTGATCATCCATAGTGAGAATAACTGGATCTTTGGTATCTGGGTCGACTTCGGTCGTATTAGCACCCTTTAGGCCAGCATTGCGTGCGGCGGCGATGACCATCATGTGGAGACCGTAGCACAGACCGAGATATGGCAGCTTGTGATCGAGCGCATACTGGGCGGCACGGATCTTTCCCTCGACTCCACGCGAGCCAAACCCGCCAGGCACGACGATACCATCAACCGCCCTGAGTTGCTGTTCAAGCGTGGCATCTGAGGCTGTCTCGAGCTTCGGTGCGTCTATCCAGGTAATCTCGACAGCGACGCCATTAGCCCAGGCGGCCGCGCGGATCGCTTCGAAGACCGACATGTATGTGTCCGCATTATCAAGATATTTAGCTACAACGCCGACCGTAACGGTCTGCTTGGGCCTAGCGAGCGCCCGGTCAACAACCGCCCGCCAATCACGCAAGTCTGGCTTCGCAACATCGAATGACAGCTTCGTAGAAATAACATCGGCAATACCGGTATCTTCTAGCGTCAGTGGCACTTGGTAGATGCTGGCGGCATTTGGCAGCAATGCAATTGCCTCCGGCTGCACGCCAGTGAAGAGGCTAAGTTTGCCCTTCACGCTATCGGGAGCTACCTCTTCACTGCGGCACACCAAAATGTCCGGCGATATGCCGAGTCCACGAAGGTCGCGGACCGAATTCTGCGCCGGCTTGGTTTTAAACTCGTTACTGGCACCAAGGTATGGCATGTACACCACATGAACAAACAAGCAGTTTTCACGCCCGACCCGCATGCCAAGCTCACGGATAGCTTCGAGGAATGACAGCCCTTCATAGTCGCCGACGGTACCGCCGATCTCGACGATGTGCACATCGAAACCTTCCCCTGCCGCCAAAATATGCTCCTGGATTGCACGGGTAACGTGGGGGATAATCTGCACCGTATTGCCGCCGTATTTGCCGTGGCGCTCGGCCTCAATAACACCGAGTAGTACCCGTCCGCTCATAAGTGAGCTTTCGCGCGTCAGCTCCTGGTCGAGAAAGCGTTCGTAGTGCCCGAGATCGAGATCAGTCTCGGCACCATCTTTGGTAACGAAACACTCGCCGTGCTCGCGCGGGTTAAGCAAACCGGCGTCGACATTGAGGTAGGGGTCACACTTCTGGAGGTTGACAGAGAGACCGCGGGCCTTGAGCAAATTGCCAATAGATGCCGCCGTGATGCCCTTACCGAGTCCCGAAAGCACCCCACCTGTCACAAACACAAACTTCGTTTGCTTCTCTGCCACGCTGCTACTACTCCCCTCTTTATCCAGCCCATGATACGCTGAAACGCCGCTGGGCGCAACTACTGTCCGGGCTACATACGAAGTCCGAGAGGCTCTACTGCTGTAACCATGCCTGAGCAGCCTCGAGCTGTGGGTCGCTCGTAGACTTAGCATCGGCCGGCGCCGCAACTTTTTGGTCGGGTGTGATGCCTTTTTTGTTGATATTCGTCCCGTTCGGAGAATACCATTTGCCCACAGTAACCTTGAGTGCGCTACCATCACTGAAGGGAATGAGCTGCTGCTCAACACCCTTGCCAAAGCTTTGCTCGCCAATGACTCGCGCATCCACTTGGTCGCGCAGTGCGAGCGTGGTAATCTCTGAGGCCGAGGCCGAGCCGGCGTTCACGAGTACAACCGTCTTCATGCCCGCAAATAACGGGTCGCCGGTCGCGCGGCTAACATCAAACACGACATTACCCCGCTTCTCCTGAACGACAACCTCCCCTTGGTCCAGCCAAAGGCTCGCCAGACCAACCGCGGAATTCACTTCGCCGCCCGGGTTATCGCGCAGATCAAGGATAACCTTCTTGACACCCTTATCCTCAAATGTTTGCGCAGCCTTGCGAGCAAGCTCATCGGTGTCATCGCTAAACTGACTGACGCGTAGATAACCAATATTGCCATCAAGTAGCTTCGACGTTACAGAAGGAACATGAATAGTGTCCCTAGTAATGGTAAGGTCTACCTGGTCTTTGTTATTCCGAACTACTGTTAGCTTAACCTGGGTGCCTTTTTTGCCGCGAATTTTTACCACTGCCTGCGAAGCAGTCATGCCACTCGTGGACTTCCCGTCTATAGCAATGATGATGTCTTTCGCCTTGAGGCCAGCCGCCTCGGCCGGAGAACCACTGATGGGCGCAACCACGACGACATTTTCCTGCTGGTCAAGCTCCAACTGGGCGCCGATGCCGCTAATGGTACCTTGTAAATCGTTGTTAAAATCCTGAGCTTCTTTGGCTGTAAAATATTCGGTGTAGGGGTCATTCGCGCTCTGCGCTAACCCGTGCTTCAGCCCGTCGATGACCTGGCTTTCGTTCAAGGAGCCGTCATAATTCTCACGGAGCGCCTTATAGACATCATCGAGCTGACTATAATCAAGCTTGCTCGGTAGCCCGCTGCGACTCGCGTATTTCGACGTACCGATGCCGATTTTCCCTTGGCCGACAAGCACACCGAGCATAAATAGCACTAGTGCTGCGCCAACGAGAAGCGCACGTTTGACGGCAACTTTCTCAAACACGTTTCGGAAACGTCCTTTCTGCATATGGCTACTAGTATACAGCATGGCCTGACAATTACCTGAGGAAGTTTTGCGGTACAATACCACTATGCCCTACACCATATCTGAGTGTGACACAGAGCGCTACAGCAGCGCCATGCGGGTCGTTGCCAAGACGCTCGACGAGCCGCTTCCCTTTCTGCAAGCACCATTCTATGGCCACCTGCAGGCCGCTAGCGGCAAGACGGTGGTATATTTTCTCATTGAACGAGACAAGGCGATTGTCGGTTGTGGCATCGGCATTGTGTACGAAGCCCGTGGGCTAAGATTTCTGTACTGCCCCTATGGGCCGGTGTGCTCCAGTTGGGACACCGCACTTCTTCAGGCACTCGAGACGTTTTTCAAGCCAATTGCGGCGCGGCTTGATTGCAGTTTCGTGCGTATCGATGCAACCGAAGCCAGCACATTCGTGATACCGATTGCCACCCGCCTCGCGAGCACCGCCAGCTTACAGCCCCGAGCGGAGTGGATGCTCAACATCAGCCCAGACGAAGACACCATCTGGATGGGCTTTCATAAACACGCCCGCTACAATGTGCGTCTTGCAGAGCGCGCAAACGCCGAGATCCAATTATATAAGCCTTCCGAGGCTCCTCTTGATGTCTTTTTTAGTCTCATGCAAGCAACTGGCAGGCGTGATAGCTTCGGCATATTCGACAAATCATACTACGATGCATACTTGCAAACTTTAACGGATGCAGACGGGTTCGTCATTATCTGCAAGATAGAGGGAAAGCCAGCGGCAGCAGGATTGTTCGCCGTATTCGACGGCCAGGCTCACTATGTGTTCGCCGGCTCGAGCAATGATTTCCGCAAGATTGCACCGGCCTACGCGGTCATTTGGACAGCGATTCGTGAAGCGAAGCGGCGTGGCTGCAATCTCTTTAATTTCGGCGGGGTAATTGACGAGGTAAAAGGCCAGGACCTGAGTGGTGTAACGAGCTTCAAAAAGCGCTTCGGGGGCTACCGCGCCGAACATCCAAACCCAGTCGATCTCGTCTACCGCAGGCTGCGCTACAATCTCTTCAAGCTCTACAAAACCCTCCGCTAAATGAGGGGCTGAGATAAGCTTCCTTCCTCTTTCAGTCTTGATAGCAGTTTCGCCCATCAGGGCGCCTGACTTTTCTTGCCGCAAGAAAAGTCAGCAAAAGAGCTCGGCACACTTCCAGTCTCTCAGTGACTGTTGTGACGCACTACAATGCGAAAACACTGCCTTCGATCGCATTTTCGCTGGTATTGTAGTAGCCCACAACAGTCATGCCGGGATATCTCCAGAGTGCCACTCCATGTTTTGACACCTACCAAAAAGTAGTCATCCTTTATATGGGCGAAGCGAACGAGGCGAGAGCCGAGCTTTAGGGCGGGAGGAGAGCCGATTCGAATTCACTTCGAATCGGTGAGGAGGACAAGAGTCCTCCTTGGAATCAATTGAAGTAGATATACGTCAGATTGGCAGCCATACCGGCACTGACGAGCATTTCGCTGTAGTGGCCCATGTAGTCATAGTTGTACTGGCTCACCCAAATGGTGCCATCACCGTTGACCGACTCAACCCACATGGCGTGGCCGTAGTAGCCGACATTCCAGATGGCAACCGACTGTGCCCGCGGTGTATGGCTCGTCGCAATGCCGGCACGAGCGGCATTGCCCGGCCACTGGTTGGCATTGCCGACGCCACCCCAGTACGGCATATACTTGTACGTCTGGTAGACTTTCCAGGCCGTATAGCTCACACACTCGCGGTTATACATACCCCATGGGTCTACCAAGCTATCCTGGGCAGCGTTATTGAGATAGGCCGGATAGCCGCCATGGCTCGAATCACCCGCCACCACGCCACCAGTGCTACTAAGTCTGCGGTTGGCAGCGGCCTGTTGGGCCCGTAGCTGCGCAACCTTGGTATTATTCGATTTAATCTGCGCATTGTAATCTGCCTGTTGCGATTCGTTGTAGTTCAGGAGGCCCTGCTGCTGCGCTCTATCGGCATCAAGCTGCGTCTGCTGCGTCTGTAAATCTTTGATGAGCGTTTCGACTTTGGCCTTTTGAACTTGGAGCTTTTTTTGGAGCTCTGCAATTTTCTTGAGCGTATCCTGAAGCTTATTCTGCACACGGGTGCGGTATTCTTGTTTATCGACGAAGTCACTCAGGTTTTTGCTCGTCGCGAGAAGTTCAATCGAGCTCGGCGTGCCATCGACGTACATGGCCTTGACGTCACTGGCGAGAATCTTTCGTTGCTGGTCAATCTCGGCCTGGGCTTCGGCGATCTGCTGCTGAAGTTCAGCCTGCAGTTTCTGGTTAGCCGCAATTGACGCTTCAAGCCCACTGATCTGACTCTGGAGCTTAGTAATAGCATCGCTGTAGCTCGCCGCCTGGGACTGTAAATCGCTCAACACCGCCTGCTTGGTCGACGTATCACTCTGCAGCGCATTGATCTGATCTTGGTACTGATCAGCGACAGCAACCTGCTGCCAGGCTGGGAGCATCGCCCCCACCGTCAGGATGAAACTACTTGCAACCAGCAAGCCCACCTGCGTACGGCGCGCTACTAAACGGGAAACAGGTTGAGAGACATTTTTACGCATGCGTTTGTATGTTTTTACGAACAAGCTTATGGTAGCACATCTATACACTCTTTTTCAACCCTCCCCGGCCAAATTTAACTGACAAACAGCCCTTTTCGGCAGAGAGCGAAAAAGCACCGATTTATCGGTGATCTACTACCTCCGCCAAAACGTAGCTACTTCGTTTTCGTTTTGAATTTCAGATATCGCTGCGTGGCAATGACTGACGATGCAGCGCCTATCAGTATACCAAGCGTAAGCTGTATCAGCAACAGCTCCCAGTAGTGCTCTTGAAAATATTCCTGGCTATAGCCGATATCGAGCAGACCAAAACTGGTCGCCTGCAGCGAACCAGAGGCAGTAATAAAGAGCGCGTTGATAATGAGAACCGAGATAACCGCCGAGATGATGCCGTATATAACTGTCTCGACCACAAACGGCGCCCGAATATAACTCGTGCTCGCGCCGAGCAAACGCATGATCTGTAATTCGTCACGACGGTTAAAGATAGCCATCTGAATCGTGTTGAAGATGATGAGGACAGATATGAGCGCGAAAACCACGACGGCAATGATGCCGGCTCGCTGGAGAATGTTCGTCGCATGCGTAATCTTATCGATGGTCGCGCGGCGATCACCGTTGTCAGACACCGGGTCAGACTGCAGCTTTTGCCACTTGGCTTGGGTGACAAAAGCGCGGATTTTGTTGATTTCATTAAGGTCAGCTGGCTTAATTTTGATAGTCGCCGGCAGTGGATTGTCCGTTTCATTGACAGCCTGCAACAGCTGCTCGTTGCCCGCATTTTGCTTAATGAATTCCCGAAGCGCCGCCGATTTATCCAGGTACTGCACGCTTTCAACGTTAGGCTGCTGCTTGATAGCCACTACAAATGCTTTTGCCTGTTCTTCTTTCACCGAATCTTTCAGATATACCGATATATCGATTTTATCCGTTATCTGATCTACCGTGTTACTGAAAGTCGCATTCACAATGATAGAAAAAAGAATGATGGTTAGTGTGATAATCATGGTCGCCATGGCTGCGATGGCTAGCCACGCGTTGCGCACGAAATACAGCATCCCGGTGTGGACAATTCGTACTGCTGTGGTTGTTCGCCTACCCATTGGCGTTAAAGCCCCCGCTTTAGTTCAAGCTTTGGGTCTGGCCTATCGCTATACTGCGCGTTTGCGCGATCGCTGACTACGCGACCGTTTTTGATGGTAATGACGCGGCGTTTCAGTTTATTGACGATGTCTTGGTTGTGCGTCGTCAGCAGCACGGTCGTGCCGTAACGATTGATTTTCTCCAGCACATGGATAACATCCCACGCATGCTTCGGGTCAAGATTACCGGTCGGCTCATCGGCAATCAGAATTTTCGGCTGACGCACAATAGCACGGGCGATGGCAACACGCTGCCGTTCACCGCCGCTTAGTTCCACCGGCATACGCTTTGCCTTATCTTTCAGATTGACGATGTCGAGTACGCGCGGCACAGTGTTGTTTATCTCTTTGGTGCTGACACCGACGATTTCTAGCGCAAACGCGACGTTTTCGAAGACAGTGCGGTTTGGCAGCAGTTTGAAATCCTGGAACACCGTGCCAATCTTGCGGCGTAGCAGTGGGATATCTTTATCTGCCAGCTTATCGTAGTCGATACCGCCGACGATGATCTTGCCACTTGTCGGCCGCTCTTCGCGCGTCAGTAGCTTCAGCAGCGTCGATTTGCCCGCGCCACTCTGGCCGATCACGACGACAAACTCTTTTGGCTCGATATGAAGACTGACGCGGTCAAGCGCCGCGCCTAAATTCTTGTTGTACGTCTTCGTTACCCGGTCCAACAAAATCATTATGCTTTAGGATAGCAGATGCAACGTGTGGCAGCGATGGTCCTGCACAGATCTCGCGGTGATGCCGACCACCGCCCGTATTGATACAGAACAGTTCGAAGCATATACTATATAAACGGTAACGTAACGATGGGTTGTATGATTCGATTCCTTGCCATTTGCGTGCTGACTCTACTCGGAAATGCCCTGGGGCTTATAATCGCCGCAGCGTTGCTCGGCGACTTTAGCGTTCAGCCGATTGGTTTCGTGGTCAGCGTACTCTTTTTCACTTGTGCTGAGGCACTGTTACAGCCCTTTATCCTGAGCGTGTCACTTAGATATCTGCCAGCACTCAGCGGCGGTATTGCGCTCATCACAACCTTTGTCGGATTGATGCTGACAAGCTTATTCACCGATGGCATCACCATTAAAGGCGTCAGTACATGGATACTCGCTTCACTCATCATTTGGCTATGTAGCGTACTCGCTGGGGTCGTGTTACCACTATTTATTTTCAAAAAGACTCTTGCGAATCGCCGAGATTAGCTACCCAGATTGTACTCGAGATGTGCTGCAATGAATGGGTTGAGATTGCCGTCCAAGACGCTATCCGGATCAGAGCTAGTGTAGCCGCTGCGAAGGTCTTTCACCTGCTTGTACGGATGCAGAACATAGCTGCGGATTTGGTTACCCCACGCTGCTTGCTCATTTGGGCCCTTGAGCTCGCTCACCTTTTCAGCGTGCTGCTCAAGCTGTAACTGGGCGAGCCTGGAACGCAAAATTGTCATAGCCGTTTCTTTATTCTGCAGCTGTGACCGCTCATTCTGGATAGCCACGACGATGCCAGTCGGCAGATGCGTAATGCGCACAGCCGAGTCAGTGGTGTTCACACTCTGACCACCGTGACCCCCACTACGATAGACGTCAATTTTGAGATCCTTTTCGTCGATGTCGACCGTCTCGGGAGTATCAATCTCCGGCATGACCTCAACCTTAGCGAAGCTGGTTTCGCGGCTCTCGGCATTGAATGGACTCAGCCGCACCAAACGATGAACTCCATGCTCACTTTTCAGCTTTCCGTAGGCAAACACCCCTGTTATTTCCAATGTTGCGCTCTTTAGCCCAGCTTCCTCACCAGGCGACTCTTCGACCATAGAAACTGAGTAATCATTTTGTTCAGCCCAGCGCACATACATACGAAGCAGCATGGCTGTCCAATCTTGCGCGTCGGTGCCGCCCGCCCCAGCATGCAGGCTCACGATAGCGCTTCGCTCATCATACGGACCGGCAAATTTTAGCTCTTCTTTTAGCTCTGCGAAGGTTTGTTCGGCGGCCTGCACCTGCTGCGCTATGTCCGCTCCGAGCGATAGATCACCAAGATCAAGTAGCTCGATAGCATCATCGACCGTTTGCTTAAGCGTACGCCATGGAGTAATGCGCTTACTAAGCGCTGCCTGTTCTTTTACGACTTTTTGGGCTGCCTCACTGTCATCCCAGAAACCAGGCTGGAGGGTGCGATCATCGAGCTTCTGTAGTTTTTTCTGCAGCTCGGCATAGCGTATGCGCTGCAGTGCATCATCAAGTGCTGCCGCGAGTGCTTGTGTCTGTGTAGTAAGTTCGTCCACGCGCGTGTGTGTGCTCCCTGTTCTCTACTCTGCCTGGTGCCAAAGCACCGAGATTTGCTGATTGAGTGATGCAGCAAGCTCGGGCGTCGTTTTCCCATAGACAGCGAGGCCGCCGACACCTTCAGAGAACATTGCTCGTGTCACATCGACGATCTGCTGTTTGGTTACTGCCTTGATCCGCTCTGGAATTGCATAGTAATCGTCGATAAATTCATCGAAGAAATAGCGGCCGGTATAGCCACCTGCCGTGCTGGCAACGGTCTGTGCACTGCGTTGATAACGGCCAATTGCATACGCCTGAGCGGCAGCAATGTCTGCTTCTGCAAGCTCGCCGCGGAAGAGGTTACCGAGCTGCTCTATGATAATGTCAAACAGTGCCGGCGCATTGGCAACCGACACTTGACTACCGAACCAGAGGTTACTACTCAGTTTTATCTGCTGGAAACCGCTGTTCATGCCGTATACAAGACCCCGCTCGCGGGCGGTCCCGAGTATTTTGGAATACAGTGTCTCGGTCAGCAGTGCGTTCACCATGCTGAGAGCATCGAGCTCATGCTCTTCAAGTCTACGATCGATAAAAGTATCGATGTAGAAGTACAATGTATCGACAGTTTCATTCGGTATCGAAACTGGCGTTTCAAGCGACCGAACTACTTCCTCGGGCATGGCAAAACGCTCGCCGCGCGGCAACCTCACAGCTTCGAGCATTTGCACGATAGTGCTTTTGCGCCGACCGATATTACCAGCGATAACGAACCGCATATTGTCAGTGGTATGTGTATGGCGATAATGCTCACGCACATCCTCGAGCGTCACATTGCTCATGAGTTCGAGGCGCTTTTTGTCGGTCTCAGAAACAAGTCCGTACGCCTTGCGGCTAGCAGCACCAAGCTGGCGGTAGTGATTATTGGCTCGAGCAGAAAGCTCCTCCCTAACGTTTCCAAATTCAGCGTCAAATTCCTCCTGCAGGAACAGCGGCCGCTCGATCGCCGTAAGCAATAGCTTATACACTCTGTCCCATTCAAAATCGGCACACTCAGTTTCATAGACGATATCATAGACATCCGTCGAGGCATTGCTGTAGGCGCCATTTTTCTCAACCTCGGCCTGAAAATCACGTGCTCTGGGGTACTCGTCATTCGCACCAAGCAGAATGTGCTCCATGAGGTGCGGCGTCTCCCATTTGTCACGTTCAACGAGATACTCTCCAGCACGGAAATTGATATACACATTCATCACGGTCGCGTCTGGTACATGCACGAGCAGTCCTTTTGCTCCGTTATCCAGTATGACTTCTTCGACGGTATGTTTCATGGCATCGTTTGTGCGAGATGCTTTTGGCTGCTCAAAGCTCCTTGAAAGCTAAAATCTTCCTATTTCCGCCTTCTCGCCTTCGTTTTACGCTGCCGCTCGCGTTTATTTGCTTTGGCACGCTGTTTGGAAGTAGATTTCTTGACCGCCGCTTTTTTGCCCGAGGTATTGAAATCACCCTCGTCAAATTGAGATTCGTCTTTCAAGATCTCTGCGGCGTTACTGATTGATCCCCGGGCAGCTAACGTCAGCTCAGTTTCAACCGGCTGCTCAAACTGCCGCATATCGACCGGCTCAACGTGGAAGAGCGCACGGACGACTTCATGCCTCAGCGCGTGCTGCATATCTTCAAAGATTATCTGGCCACGGCGCCGATATTCGACAAGTGGGTCACGCTGACCAACGCTCATCCAACCGATACCTTCACGCAAATGGTCCATATTCTCGAGGTGCCGCATCCACAGGTCATCGAGGATCTGGAGATACACATCCCTTTCTACCTTGCGGAAAATCTCGGAGCCAAACGCCGCCTCGCGGGCCTTGTATAGCTCCTTCGCCTCTTGGAGCAGCACCGGCTTTACCTTGTCCTGTGTCTTGGTAAAAACGCGCTCGAGCGCAGCATCGTCAAGTGGCAATAGTTCGCGTAGCGCTGGCTCAAATTCATCGGTTGCTCGAATCGGTGAGTCGGCGAGCAGCCTAATCTCTTCATCGATATAGGCCTTAACGCGCTTGCTAATATCATCAGCCTTCAGAATTTCTTTGCGCATAGCATAGGTCGCTTTGCGGTGGCGGTTCATAACGTCGTCATACTGCACAACGTTTTTGCGCTGATCAAAATGGAAGCCCTCGACTTTGCGCTGTGCCGATTCGAGGCTGCGTGAAATTACACGATTTTCTATCGGTACATCGGCATCAACCTTCAGCCGATCCATGACCCGGCTAATGCGATCGCCACCGAATATACGCATCAGGTCATCGTCGGTACTCACATAGAATTGCGTGACGCCGGGATCGCCCTGACGCCCAGAACGACCACGTAGCTGATTATCGATACGACGAGACTCGTGCCGCTCGCTACCCATAACGAAGAGACCACCGAGCTCTTTGACGCCCTCGCCGAGTACGATGTCAGTGCCGCGACCGGCGATATTGGTTGCGAGTGTGACGGCACCCTTTTCACCGGCCCGAGCTACAATCTTTGCTTCGCGCTCGTTGTTTTTGGCGTTAAGCACCTGGTGCGGTACGCCAGCTTTTTTCAGCATATTGCCGAGTTTCTCATTTTTCTCGATCGAAACGGTACCGATAAGTACCGGCTGGCCCTTCTTATACAGCGCCTTAACTTCATCGACAATGGCTTTAAATTTGGCCGCCTCATTGCGGTAGATACGGTCGGTACGATCATCGCGAACAATTTGTCGATTCGACGGGATTTCGACCACATCAAGTTTATAAATCTGGTGGAATTCCTCACTCTCGGTCATCGCCGTACCGGTCATACCCGCCAGCTTGTCATACAGGCGGAAGTAGTTCTGGAAGGAAATGGTCGCAAGTGTCATCGATTCTTCCTGAACTTCGACACCTTCTTTGGCCTCGATTGCCTGGTGAAGACCCTCATTGTAACGACGCCCGGCCAGCAAACGACCAGTGAACTCATCGACGATAACAATCTCACCGTCTTTTGTGACGACATAATCTTTATCCCGCTTGAAAAGCGTCTGGGCACGCAAGGCCTGCTCCAGGTGATAGAGCGTCCGAATGTTTTCCGTGCCATAGAGATTTTGGATACCAAGGACTTTTTCGATTTTGTCGACGCCAGCATCATTGAGGATAACCGTCTTGCGCTTCTCGTCAACTTCGTAATGCGATGGCTTCAGTTGACGAACGGTGCGCGCAAACTGTTCGTACGCATTACCTGGCGTGACGCTCGGCGCACTGATGATAAGCGGTGTGCGGGCCTCGTCAATGAGAATAGAGTCGACCTCGTCGACGATGGCAAAATTGAGCTCACGCTGACGCAGCTGGTCGGTCTCGCGAACCATGTTATCACGCAGGTAGTCGAAGCCGAATTCGTTATTGGTGCCGTAGGTAATATCGGCTGCGTAGGCCTCCTGCCGCGTGCACGAGCGGAGATGTCTGAAACGCTCGTCTTCGTGGTCCTCGTTGACGTATTTCGGATCGAATATGTAGGAGCGATCCGCCATAATAACAGCGGTAGATAGCCCGAGAAAATGGTAGACTTGGCCCATCCAGCCAGCGTCACGTTGCGCGAGGTAATCATTGACGGTCACCAGATGGGCACCCTTGCCCCCCAGGGCATTAAGGTACATTGGTGCGGTCGCGACAAGCGTTTTGCCTTCACCAGTTTTCATCTCCGACACGCTGCCTTCGTGCAGCACCATACCACCAATCAGCTGGACGTCGTAGTGTCGCTGACCAAGAGTTCGTGTTGCCGCCTCACGCACGAGTGCAAACGCATCCGGCAAGATGCCATCAAGCGATTCTTTCTTGAGCCGACCACGAAGTTTGTCGGTCTGCTCCTTGAGCTCTTTGTCAGTCATCTTTTCGTATTTTGGAGCAAGCTCATTCACCACCCGAACGCGCTTGCGCAGACGTTTGACGGTCTTAATTTGCGGGTCGCCCAAAATTCGTTTCAATACTCTATTCATAACCTGCTGCCTTTTACACCTCCGTCGATAGGTTTTCGTTAGCTCTTATTGTACCCTGTTTGCCCAGCGATGGCGATAGGGTATGCATGAAAAAATCAGCGTCAGACTTTTTGGCGCTTCAGTCGACCGCCAAGACGATGCCTCAAGCCCTGGCGACCGTGTTTACCCTTGTACTCGGCAACTTTGCGTCGCATCTCCACGGCAGCAATATCGAGCGCGGCGTAGACATGTCCGGTCGTTTCGCGCACGGCAAGTGTTTCCTTGGGCAGCTGTAATGCAAGCGTGCACGTTTTGTCCTGCCCCTTCTTCGATACCTTAAAATGAACCGCCAGTACAGCAGCCGCTCGCACCTTGCGGGGAATATATTTCTCGACATCGTGCACCTTACTGGCCGTGTACTTTTGCAGTTTTGGGGTCAAGTTAAAACCCTCGGCGCTCACCGTGTGGATCATATCGCTCCTTTGTTTATATCTCGGCCCTGCCGCCCAGGTACGAGCGGAGGACTTCCGGCACACGTAGTGTACCACGTTCGGTCTGGAAATTCTCGATAACAGCAATCATCGTTCGGCCGAGCGCAAACGCAGTGGCATCATTGGTATGGATGAGCGCCGTGGTGCCATCACCTCGCTTGACGCGCGTCTTTAGGCGGCGCGCTTGGTAGTCTGTCATGAAGTCAGCGGTGTGCGTTTCGCGGTATTTGTTCTGCCCTGGTAACCAGGCCTCGATATCGACGCCGCGGGCATTTGGCTTGCCGATATCGGCAGTACACTTCATGAGTACGTGGTACGGGATGCCGAGCTGCTGCATCAGGTATTCTTGAATCGCCACCATCAGAAGATGTTCGTCGGCACCAGTTTCGGCCGTGCTGAATGTTTCCATTTCCAGCTTGTCAAACTGGTGCATACGCAAAATGCCTTCGTTGTCCTTGCCGTAAGTACCGGCCTCTTGGCGGAAACTGGTAGAATAGCCAATATAGCGAAGTGGTAGGTCTGACTCCGGCAATATTTCACCGGCATACATACTACCCAGCGTGTGCTCGGCGCTACCAATCAGCCACAGACGGTCGTCGTCACCCTCGATGTGGTAGCGATCTTCGCGCGGCTCCAGTCTGTCCATCTGATCATAAGTGTCCTCGCGAATCATTAGCGGTGGCAGGATCGGCACGAAAGCTTTTGGTTTCAGCCTGAGGTTGTTTTCCTCGATCAACCGAGCGATAGTTTCTTCATCCGTCAGCGTATTCAGCACAAACTGGATGATAGCAAATTGCAGCTGCACCAAATCTCCCTTGATGTACGCAAAGCGCGCACCGGTGACCTTGGCAGCACGCTCTTTGTCGATCCAGCCCCGAGCCTCGCCGATCTCCCAATGGTTTTTGGGCTCGAAGGCGAATGTGGTCGGCTCGCCGACCGTTTTAACTACCTGATTTTCGTCTTCACTTACGCCAACCGGCACATCAGCGGCCGGCATGTTTGGCACCTTTTTAAGGAGTGCCTGAAACTCCTGATCAATCGAACTCAGTTTGTGTTCAAGATCAGTCAGCTGGTCCTTAACTTCGCGCCCCTTTGCAACCTGTTCAACAGATGGCTTTTGACCCTTCATGCTGGCCGCGATTTCATTACGCTCACGGCGCAAATCTTCGACCTGTGTTTGCAGCTGTCGACGTTCTTTGTCGAAGCCCAGCAATTGCTCGATGTCGACATCGTAACCCTTTTGCCTGGACTTTTCCGCCACCAGGTCAGCATTCTCCCGTATAAACTGAATATCCAACATGCCGTTTATCCCTTCTCTGCCTACCAGTATAGCTTACTCGGCAACCATACCATTATCAAAATGTCATACATTGACAAAAAGTCTTACGTTTGCTAAAATGCTTACATGTCAAGTAACTACATACCTATCAAAATGACATCCAAAGGCACCTTTACCCTGCCCGCCAAAGTCCGCAAAGATTTTGGTTTAACCCAAGTCGGTGACATCGTCTGGCTGCGTCACAGCCCCGGCAGCCGCCACGCCGAAATTGACGCCCCAACCACGCTCGAAGATATTCGTGCCATGCGTGCAGAACTTTCAGCCAGTGTCCCCAAAGCTCTTCGCAGTGCACCGCTTGACATGGAGGCAATACGAACCCAAAAACACCGCGACTATCGGAACAAACAATCATGATCGCCTCACTAGATACCAACATCATTGTCCGCTTGTTTATCAGCGACAATGCCCGACAGTCCCAGCTGGCAGATAGCTGCCTGGAGCGTTACGATCAGTTAAATTTGAGTGATCTTGCCATTATTGAGGCTGTCTTTGTCTTGGTCAAACACTACGGTCTCAGCCGCGAAACCGCCGTGCACAGTATGCTCCAGCTTCTCAACCACCCCAAGATTGTCAGTAATAAAGCATTGTTTAAACAAGCCTTGCCTCATTATGCCTCGCACCCGGCACTTTCTGTTGAGGATTGCTGCCTTGCTGTGTACGCCCAGCTCAACAATGCTGCACCGCTACTCACCTTTGACAAAAAACTTGCCAATCAGCTACCTCATACTGATCTGCTAGCATAGGTATTAGCTGCGAGTCCGTGCAGGTCGAGGTTGCCGGTCGGGAGGATGGCATCTCCTGCGCGCAGTGCCCAACTTGCCTGCCGAGCAACAGTCGCGTTAGTTATTTGCTAATAGCAAGCGGGCGGATTTCGGCGTTGGCAAAGAGGTGGACTTGGCGAGTAGTATCACCGTATTTGTAGTAGGCATCAAGAATGACCAGCGGGTCACCGTGGCTAACCAGAATGACAACTTGGTCTTTGTGCGCCATTTCCTGCTCGTTAATTACTGCTACTAGTCTAGCTAGTATTTTTCTGTCAGATTCCACGCCACCGGGTTCGGCGGCTGGGTCTTTGTCGGTAATATCCCAGACTTGTGCGTAGTTGCTGTCCGCTTGTCCGTGCAGTGCACCAAAATCACGTTCGCGCAAACGGTCGTCAAGGATCATGCTAGTCGCAAATTCGGCCGCGACTATTTCTGCCGTCTGGCTGGCCCGCAAAAAATCCGATGACACAATGATCGGTGCTTGTTTAACAGATTGCTTTAGTCGTTTTACGGCGTCGGCCGTTTGGCTACGACCCTTGTCGGTCAAGCCATATTCATGTAAGCAAACGGCGGGGTCACAGGTAATTATTCCGAGTTTATTGGCCTGACTGTGGCCGTGGCGCATTAAGTAAAAGGTATCATTCACTTTTTGCGCAGTGCCTCAAGGGTTAGTTCGGTGCGGGCGCGGGCGTAGGTGCAATATTCACATGGGCCGCCCATGATACTATCGCCAACCGGCGGCATGTCGCCCTCCATACAGGCTTTCATGTTGCCTAGTGTCGGTTCGACCCAAGCATCGCTGCCGGTGTACGGAATCAACTTGGTGTCAAACTCCAGCCGGTCACCAAACCCGTCGGTGTCCATGCGGGCATTGGTGTAGACAAAATAGCCTGTGTCGCTGACCGTAAAGCCATTGGCGCGCAACAGCCATTGGTACGTTTCCAGCTGACGCTTGTAGCTAATCTGCCAGTCACTGTCGATACTCACCTCTTTGGCTTTACTGGTTGCCTTGTAATCTACCACTATCAGCTCGCCCTTTTTGTTGACCCAGACGTCATCAATCGCGCCAAAGACGTGCAAATTGGTTGGCTCATGCAGCGCCACCACACCAGTGAAGTTGTAGCGCCAGGTGTCCAGATCGGCATGCGCAAACGGCACCACACCAGTTAGTTTGTTAGTGGTCATAATCGGGTGCGGCGTGCCCGCAGCACGGTGAACATCGAACTCCTTTTTGAATAGTTCATCGATGGTTTTATTGATATTAAACGGTGGACTACTTGGACGCGTAATCTTCAGCCGTACATCGAGCCAGAAACAGCGTGGGCACTGCATGTACAGCTCGATCTTACTGCGGCTCACCGGATACGCCGCGGTTTGCCCGGGTTCGTACGGTTTCGACCTCTCTCTTTTGTAAGCCATGGCAACTATTGTAGCAGTCCGTCCTTTTGCAGAGCACGTACAATTTCTGAGGGTTTATCCGCCAACACATCCGGCTTCTTGCGCAGTAGCGCCCGACGACTATTGTAGCCCCAGGAAACTGCAACAATCTTGAGGCCAACTGCATGCGCGCTGATAATATCGCGAGTTTCATCACCAACGTACCAACTGCCCGTTGCCTCCACGTTTTCATCCTTAAATAGGAGGTGCAGTTTATGTGACTTGCCGAGTATGCCGGCGCCACCGTAAATACCCCTGAAGTAGCCATCCAGCTTATGGTGTCGTAGATATGTCTCGACATTTGACTTGCTATTTGAGCTGAGAACATACAGCGGCACGCCACCCGCCTGAAGTGCTTTGATAACTTCCGGCAGCCCGTCGTGGATCTGTATATCACCCATGTGGTCGCGGAACATGCGTCGGCCCTTAAAGAGTAGCCATGGTATTTTCCACTTCTGGACCCCAAGCTCAAGGGCAATTTCGAGTGGATCTTTGTGCTGCAGATCTTCTATTTCAGACTGGCTAAACGGCACCTCGCGCTTTGTGATAGCTTCGACCACCCTGATAACAGCACCGAGGCTATCCACGATGGTACCGTCGAAATCGAAAATCACCGCCTGCATGCCTAAAACTATAGCAAAATTTCCTGGTTTATTCTCGAAAATTTGGTAATCGATCACCAGACGCTAGCTGACTGCGGTGGCACCCGCGACCAAACCCGACCCGAAAGTAACCACGATGATTTTGTAATAAATATTACTTTTCATTTTACGTCGTACGGGGTACGATATGACTATCATATATGTAGGGAGGTTTGTCATGGCAGACGTAAGTGGTCTCGAGAAATCATTGAATGAAATTTTCGGCGAACAGGCACCAAAGCTGCCAGAGGGCGGAAAGAAATTTTTGGTGCAATATGCTCCCTATCTCGTCCTGATCGGCGGCATCTTGAGCCTATTTGGTGCGTGGGGACTGTGGAATGCTGCTCGCACCGTGAATAAGATTGCCGATTGGGCTAATGAATTGAGCCAAGCCTATGGCGGCACCACTGTATCGACAAGCCGCCTCACTGTCTGGGTCTGGCTTGGTATCGCCTTTATGGTCTTAAATGCCGTGCTGTACCTCATGGCGTATAAGCCACTCAAGGCACGCGAAAAACGGGGTTGGGATCTCGTATTTTATGTAACCCTTCTGAGCGTTGCGTATTCGGTCGTGAGTATCTTCATTAACGGCCAAGGGTTTGGCTCGTTTGTCATGGGCATGATAGGTGTTGTCATCGGTCTGTGGTTACTGTTCCAGATTCGTCCCGCTTACCTCGGCAAGAAGGCCGCTGAACCCAAGGCTGAACCCAAAAAGTAATCGCGGCTCCCAATCCCAGTTGCTAATCCCTAGTCCCTAGTTTTCAAGCTCGTGTATCTTGGCGTGGTCGAGGCCGTAGTAGTGCGCGACTTCGTGCCACAGTGTGTGCCGGATGTTTTCGTACAACGCGGCCTCATCAGTGCTCTGTTCGAGCAATGGGAATTTAAATAGCGTAATGACATCAGGCATCAGCGTTTCCCTACCCTGGCGCTTTGGCAGTGGGATGCCTTCGTATAGCCCGAGTAAGGTCTGGTCACATCGCAGTTTTAGCTCTTCGCGCTGCACCGGACTCGGATAATCAGCCGTCACGATTGCGACATTCTGCACATTATCGCGGTGAGTCACAGGCAGACTGTCAAATGCCCTGTCGATGAGTTCATGAAAATGTTCATCGGAGACTTCTATCATGCCTCGAGTTTCAGGCGTGCCAATAGCCAGTCCCGCGGCAAAATAGACAAGAACCACCCGGCACGCGGGCCGCTAGTCTTACCAATTAATAGCCGATACAGTGCGCTGAATATCTCCTTGGGTGATAAACCAAGCTCGTCCTTAAATGTGTAGAGCGCCAGATGAAAATATTCGCCGTCCGCGTCAGTAGGAGCTGCTGCCACTTTATCTGCGAGTGCACGGAACATGGCAAGCTCGGTCTCACTAAAATCGGTAGGTTCGATGTGCTCGCGCAGCGCAAACTTCGCATCTTCCGGGGCACGTTTGTCGAGCCAAGCATCGATAAATCGCAGCTCCGATGTAATGATATCCGCATCTTCCTCAGCGGCCTGCTGGTATTCGGTTCGTTTAATCACCTCGAGCGTTTGCACTGGATCACGCAGGCTTGCCTGGTAGCTTGCAACTAGGTGGCTAAACGGCACGCGACTAACCGTTCGCTCTTGGCCGCCGCGGGTACAAATATACAGCAGTTGTTCTTCGGCGGCAGTTTTATCTGGTTTAGCCGCCAGCGCGGCATATTCATCCATCAGCTTCACGACACCATTCACCGGGTCGAAATATAGGCGCTTACTGGGCGCAGAACCGAGGATAAAGTACCGAACGACTTCGGGTGGCATAATAGTTGCGCCCTCGACAGCGTCCAGGCCAGTACCTTTACTAGCGCTCATTTTTTTGGTGTCGCCGGCCATATTAATAAAATCATACGGGATTGGATACGGCGCAGGTGCTTCATAGACATCTTGCATAATTCGCACGCCCGTGTCGTATGACCCACCGGCACTGGCATGGTCACGGCCAAATGGCTCGGCCGTAACATTCAGCAGCCACCACCGCCCCGGCCAGTCGAGTCGCCAGTCTAGTTTGACATTGCCGTCATCGTAACGAGTGGCTTGCTCGGTGCCGTCGGCATCAGCATATACGAGCGTTTTCTCGGCTTTGTCGAGGCGCAAGAAACGGCGATTTTTCAACCGACCATTTTCGTCCATAACCTGAATCGGTGACCAGTGTTCGTCAAGCCGGCGCCCGGAGACAGTTTCGAGCGCTGCCCGAGCCTGTGGCAGGCGCTCCAGGCTGCGCTCTATTGCTGGTACAATGTCGCCGGCACGGTATTTTTCGTGCGCATAGATATAGTCGGCTTCAATCCCAAGCAGCGCGCCTGCCTCTTTAAAACTATCGAGAAAATAATCACCGTATGATCGACTACTACCGTCTGGTGCCGGAATGTCGCACAGTGGCATCCCGAGGTACGTTTCGTATGAAGCCGGTACATTGATAGGTAGCTTGCGGAGTGCATCGAGATCATCCACGAAATGGATGTGTCGCGCCCGGCGACCTCGACGGCGGAGTTCAAGTAGCACGGCGTCTGGCGTCAAAAGCTCGCGCATATGCCCGAGATGATAGGTACCAGAGGGCGACGCGCCAGATTCGATCAGAATCTCCCCGTCAGGTTGGCGGGCAATGAGATCATCCACGATAGTATTCAACCACTGCATAGCCCCAGCAGTATACCAAATCTACCTCTGATAAAAAAGCGCGTGAACCGATGTGGCTTGAGAATGAGCGGTACGATGAGCGGACGTGAGTGGCAGGAGAAAAGCTGGATTATTTAATCGCGATTACCGTATAGGTAACGGTTTCGGCTGGCTTGACGATATCGACCGTCTCACCCTCTTTCTTGCCGAGAAGTGCCATGCCGATGGGGGATTCATCAGAAATCTTGTCATTTGCCGGATCGGCTTCGATCGTACCGACAAGTTGGACAGTTACTTGGCGACCACCCTTCTTCTGCTTGAGCGTGACGGTAGAGCCGAGAACGATTTGCTTGGTCTTACGTGCCTTGATAAT
>CAYWOA010000002.1:0-38227 GCA_964459795.1 uncultured Candidatus Saccharibacteria bacterium
AGCGAGCACTGCGCGCTGATCGTGGACAAGGCCGTGGGCGCGGTGCCCGGCGTGATGAAAATCAGTGGCTTTGGCGAACTTGCTGTGTACCGGGACGACGTTCTTCTTATCACGGGCAACTTATATCCGACACGCGGCGGCAAACAAGCGACGATGAGCTATGCCCAGATTACGCGCATCGGGAGCCACCAAACATTCATTGATGAACTGCGGCGGCGGTTTGTTGCCGGCATGCAAACAGCTCTACCCGAGCCAGCTGCTTCATTTGGGCTTGGTCTGCTCGTGGGACAGCGAAATACGCTGCCATATGCGACGAGCCAGGCACTGCTCATGGTAGGGCTGACGCACATCATCGCTGTGAGCGGCTACAACCTCACGATTTTACTGAATGGTGCCCGGCGACTTACCGGCGAGCGGTCCAAACGCCTCACAACGATAATCGGCGTTGGTCTGATGCTATTCTTTCTGCTTTTCACGGGGATGAGCGCTAGTATCGTCAGAGCGGCGGTGGTGAGCAGCCTGGGGTTGGCGGCGTGGTACTTTGGTCGCAGGCCGCGGCCGATGGTGTTATTGCTGCTGACGGCGATGCTCACGACTTATGCCACCCCGACGTACTTTTGGTCCGATATCAGCTGGTGGCTATCTATGCTGGCGTTTTTTGGCATCCTTGTTATCGCGCCCCAGCTACTGGCCAGGCTTTTCCCGAGGCGCGAGGCACCGTCAGTGGCCGTGATTGCTGTAGAGACGCTTAGCGCTGAGCTCATGACCATCCCTCTCGTGATGTTTATATTCGGTCAGGTCTCGCTCATCGGTCTGCTTGCAAACGTACTCGTCGCTAGTCTCATACCGCTTGCCATGCTGCTCAGTTTCATCGCTGGACTGGCTGGCATGATGGTCCCACTCCTGGCTGGGTGGCTGGCTTGGCCGGCGAAGCTACTGCTGACATATATGCTCGATGTCGCTACGCTCCTCAGCCGCATCCCCCACGTTTTTCAAACCAATGTGTACCTGAGTGCGCTCGACGTTGCTTTCTGCTACGGCGCTATTCTACTGCTGGCCGGACTGTTTTATCGCAAGAAACGAGTGTGGTTTAACGACATTTCGCCTAGCAGAGATCTCACAAAGCTTAGATAATCAAGCGAGCCATACTATACTAAGTATATGGAAAGCAGTCTTGATGAAAAAGAACGATTCGGCAGACTCTCCTTACTCCAGCCGCACGGCGTCCTGCGGCGCTATCCTAAAAAGCGTACCATTATCTTCCAGGGCGACGCTCCCCAAGGGGTCTATGTAATCAAAAGTGGCCTCGTCAAAGTCTATGGCATCACTAGTGAGGGCGACCAACACACTGTGACCTTGCTCAGCGCGGGTGATGTCTTTCCGATGTCCTGGGTGTTTGGCAAAACGAGCGTATGTATGTACTACTTCGATGCTGCGTCTGACTGCCAGTTGCTTATCGTACCGAAGAAAGACTACCAGCGCATACTTGAGTTGGATGTGGAGCTGAAAGAGCAGATATTTCAGAACTACCTGTCACACTATGTCGCTGCGACGATGCACGTTTTCGCACTCGAGCACTCGCACGCTCAGGATAAACTCATCTACATTTTGCAGTATCTGACCACTCGCTTCGGCGAGAAGCAGCCTGGTGGTATGACAAAGATAGATCTGCGCCTTAGCCACCAGGATATCGCCGAAATGGTCGGCATCACACGCGAGACGGCGGCAGTCGAGCTGCACAAGCTGAAAGACAAAGGCTACATAGACTACCAGCGGTTCATCTACTCGGTCGATATTCCGAAGCTGCAGCGGCTGAAGGGCGATGAAGATCTCGGCGAAGTCAATATGTAGCCTTATGCTACTCATCAACGCTGCGTGCTGAATCCCTCGTTAGAAGCCTTGTAACAGGGATGCTATACTGTACATAAAGCCTAAAGAGGCAGGCCCGAGGAGGAACAATGTCAGGACACTCAAAATGGTCGACGATTAAACGCGAAAAAGGCGCCAAAGATGCTGCCCGGGGAGCTATTTTTACCAAACTCGGCAATGCTATCGCCATCGCTGCTCGTAGTGGTGCGGACCCGGAAACGAACTTTGCCCTTCGCCTCGCCATCGATAAGGCCAAGGCGGCCAATATGCCCCATGCCAACATTCAGCGTGCTCTCGACCGGGTGAAAGACAAGGGAGCGGCCGAGTTGCAAGAGGTGCTGTACGAAGGGTATGGCCCGGGTGGTGTCGCCATATTGGTCGAAGTTGCGACTGATAACATTAACCGTACCTACCCAATGGTGAAGCTCGCTTTTAGCAAGCACGGTGGTAATATAGCCGAGAAGGGCGCCGTAGCCTTCCAGTTTGCCCGCAAAGGCCTGGTGCACGTAAAAGCAGCCGGTGACGACTTCATGCTCGAAGCCCTCGACACGGGCGCTGAAGACGTCCAGGAAGAAAATGGCGAAAGTGATGTCTACACAGCCGACACCGACCTTGCAGCAGTGCGCGACAGCCTGAAAGAGCGTGGTTACGAGATTACCGAAGCGGGCCTGACATACGTGCCCGGCACCACTATCGAAATAACCGACCGCGATACTGCCGGTAAAATCATGCGCCTCATGGATGCGCTCGACGACATTGACGATGTGACCGACACGCATGTCAATTTCGACATCGACGAAACCCTGCTATAGTGCCTGAAAAGCAGGATATAGCTGGCGTTGTGGTACGCGATGAGCGGGGTCGATATCTGATGGTACAAGAGAAGCGTAAAGACGTTTGCGGTAAATGGAACCTGCCTGCAGGATGGGTTGATCCTGGTGAGGCGCCCGAGGCAGCGGCTATTCGATGGGCGCGTGAAGAGACTGGCTACGAAGTTGAAAATCATGGGAGCCCCACTCTTCGAAGGTTTCATAGAGCTTGCTGATCGCACGTTTCATATCTACGCAGCGAGGATAATTGGCGGTGAACGCACCATTGACCCAAACGAAGTACTGGATGTGGCGTGGCTCTCATATGAAGAAATTACCTCGCTGCATGCCAAGGGCCTGGTGCGGGCCGAGCACTTTTTCGACATTATCACGACGTTTGGGCAGCACGCGCGCGCTGAGTAGTCGCGGCAACGTCTGCGGCGTGCTACTATGACGGTATGAAGCGATCAAAGAAAACTCTCGTAGTTGTCCTCATATTACTCGCGGTGGCAGCTGGACTTAGCCTGGGGTTGAAACAGCGGCAATTCTCTGTTAGCGTGCCAAAAGGCTTCGGCTTCGGCGCGCCGAATAACCAGACATCCGTGCGGGCAGGGGGTATGTACAGCATTACCTACTTCGGCTATCCTTCTCCCTACAAAGTTCGCGAAACCTTCCGTCCTACGAATGACAAGTTCAACACGCTTTCGTACGAAACGGTCCCGCTGAATTGGTTCTTTGTCGCCTCAAACACGGTGTTTTGGATGGCGCTGCTGACGCTGCCATTGCTGCTCGTGCTGTTGTATCGGTCATCACGAACTAAACGGGGGGCCACAGAAGCAACGCTGCCGCCCGGTAGGCCCCAGGAGAAGCATGCGAACACTCGGGATTGATCCCGGCACCGGTATACTCGGCTTCGGCGTCATCGATGTCGTAGGCGGTAAACCACAGCTGGTCGATGCCGGCGTCATCCGAACCCCCGCGCACGAGGATGACGCAGTGCGCCTGCAGACAATCTTTGATGAGCTGACAGATATCATCATGCAGACAAAACCGACACATATGGCAGTCGAAAAGCTATTCTTCGCCCGTAATGTCACGACGGCGATGGCGGTCGCCCAGGCCCGCGGCGTGGTGCTTCTCGCAGGCAGGCAGGCCGAGCTGGAACTCTACGAGTACACGCCGCTCCAGATAAAAATGGCTATCACCGGCTACGGCCGGGCAGATAAAAAACAGATGCAGGAAATGGTGCGACTTCATCTGAATCTCGCCGCACCGCCGCAGCCCGATGACTGTGCCGATGCCCTTGCGGCAGCTCTCACCCACGCTCAATCTCGAAAACTCTAGCCCCTATCATCCACGCGGGGGAAGACCTATGCTCAAGGACAGTCCTTGAGCATAGGGGCGAACGGCGAACGCAGACATGGGCGCGCTATGAATGAGCGAGATCTACATCAATCAGGTCGAGAGATTTCTTGTAATCTTCGTGGTCGGCGATAAATCTGAGATATTGACGTCGATCATTACCGAAAAGTTCAAGAACATGGCTTGCGCTAAACCAATCAGAAGACGCCTTTCCTTGGAAGTATTTAAGACTTGAATAAGGATAGTCACGCCACGAGCGGGGGTTAAGATGGATGTAGCGTGATATATGGAGCAGATACGGTTCACTCGTTATGCGGGACGCCAAATAACGGCTTTGAAAAAGAGGTCCGACCCGCTCGTGCTTCTGATTGAAATATCGACTATAGCTCGTCATGACAGCGCTCATGAACTCGCGAATCGCCTTTTCATTCTGGTGCTGATAGACAAAAAGATGCACGTGGTTCGGCATGAGGCAGAAGGTTAGCAGATCGATTTCCTTCGAGAAGGTACGATATGGTGCGTGTTTTAGCCTGGCTACGGGGTGTGGTGAAAGGTAGCGTTTGAGCAGCGACAGAAAGAACGCATAATCGTCATCGTCCAAGAAAATCTTGCGCTTGTTTACGCCTCTGGAGTAGAGGTGATAATACGAGGCGGGCAGGTACACTTTAACGGCATTTCTTGTTGGCACCCATGCAGTATATGCTCAAGGACAGTCCTTGAGCAAGAGGGCTGCGGGTATAATGGGAGTATGATCGCGAGTATACGGGGGTTGGTGGAGAAGACGGTCAATGGTGTCATCGTAGAAGCTGGCGGTGTAGGCTATGGCCTCAGTGTGACAAGCGAGGATTTCGGCAAGCTGGCTGATGGCAAAGAAGCGAAACTGTATGTGTATGAGCACATCCGCGAGCAGGGCCACGACCTATTTGGCTTCCTACTGCCGGATACAAAGGAACTGTTTGAGCAGCTGTTGGGGGTGAAAAATGTCGGACCGCGCATGGCCATGGCCGTTCTTGACATTGGTTCGACGGCGCAAGTTCGCAGTGCTATCGCGGCTGGCGACGTAAAGCTTTTGCAGAGCGCCAAAGGTGTTGGCAAACGTGCCGCCGAGCAAGTGGTGGTAGAACTGCGCGATAAAGTTGGTCTTGCTGCTGGTGCCACCGCCGAGAGCATCGTGAATCGTCCTGGAGTCAGCTTACAAGATGAGGCTGTCGAGGCGCTCGTCGCCCTGGGCTACAGCCCACAGGACGCCGCAATGGCGCTGCAAAAGATCGACCCGTCTCTCTCTGTCGAAGAGCGAATCAAACTCGCATTGAAAGGATAAACATGGAGCGAGCTCAATCCCTGGTGTTACATAACGGCCAAAAGATTCCGTATATTGGGCTCGGGCTCTGGATGGTGAGGGGCGAGGCGGAGTTTACTGCATCGTTCGATGCCGCAGTCGAAGCTGGTTACACCCATTTCGATACCGCACAGGCGTATGGCAATGAACAGCTGCTCGGTGCCGCTTGGCGGCGTCGCGGACTAAAGCGCGAGGATATCTTTATCACGACAAAAATTCGGGTCGAAAACATCACCATCGGCCGAACGGCATCGAGCTTCGCGAAGTCACTTGAGAATTTGCAGACTGACCACATCAATCTCATATTACTTCATTTTCCGGTGACAATCGGGCGTAAGAAGGCGTGGAAAGAGCTGGAGAAAATTTACGTAACAGGGAAGGCAAAAAGCATCGGCGTCAGTAATTACACCATCAAACATCTGGAGGAGATGAAGGAATACGCCAATATCCTGCCGGCAGTAAACCAGGTGGAGCTGCACGTTTTTCTGCAGCAGCCGGAGCTGCTCGAGTATTGCCGCGATAACAGCATTGTCGTAGAAGCCTACAGTCCGCTGGCGCACGGCAAAAAGATGGACGACCCGACAATCATCGCTGTTGCTCAGAAGCATCATAAAACGTACGCGCAAATCTTGCTTCGCTGGCTGCTGCAGCAAGGCTGTGTAGCGCTCCCTAAATCGGTCAAGCCAGAGCGGGTACGACAGAACATCGATATATTTAATTTCGAACTCGATGATGAAGACATGCACCGACTTACCCAGCTTGACCAAAACTTACGCACCTGCTGGGACCCCACCCACGTGCCGTAAAGCACACGAGCTGACAATTTGGGGATAGTTCCTTGCTCAAGGACTGTCCTTGAGCAAGGAACTATCCTTTGGTATGCGCTATGCTCTATTCTTGATACACTACTACTATGGCAGTGGAGCGAATTACCCAGCCGGCAGCACAGCCGGATAATGTAGAAGAGCAGGAGTTTGAGGTCAAGCTGCGGCCGCATGATTTTGCCAATTACATCGGTCAGGAACGTATAAAAAAGAATTTGCAGCTCGCAATTACGGCCGCGAAAAAGCGCGGCGAACCGCTCGATCACGTGCTTTTGTACGGTCCACCGGGGCTCGGCAAGACGACGATGGCCATGGTGATCTCCAATGAAATGGGTGCTCAAATTCGGGTAACGTCTGGTCCGGCGATCGAACGGGCAGGGGATCTGGCCAGTTTGCTCACGAACCTGCAGGACGGCGACATTCTCTTCATCGACGAAATTCACCGACTGCACCGCACGGTCGAAGAGGTACTGTACAGCGCAATGGAAGACTTCAAGCTTGATATCATGCTCGGTAAGGGTCCCAGTGCCCGCAGTCTCAGGCTTGATTTGCCGCAGTTTACCCTCATCGGTGCCACGACACGCACAGGTGCGCTGGCGGCACCACTACGTGACCGGTTTGGGCATATCCATCGGCTTGAGTTTTACACACCGGAGGAAGTGCAGCACATCATTACGAGAGCTGCGAGCATTCTCGGTGTCACTATAGACAAAAAAGCTGCCTTGCGTCTGGCAGAGCGCAGCCGCCTGACGCCGCGCATTGCCAACCGACTCCTGAAGCGCGTCCGTGATTATGCGGATGTGAACGGCGACGGTATCGTCGATGCGGATATCAGCACGCGTGCCTTGGAGCTGCTCGAAATCGATGAGCTCGGGCTTGATCCCGCTGACCGTCTCATATTGGCGGCTATTATCGATAACTATGCCGGTGGTCCGGTAGGAGTTGAGACTATCGCGGCTATGACAGCCGAGGAGCGTAGTACTATCGAGGACTTTATAGAACCCTACTTACTCCAAATAGGCCTGCTTGAGCGCACCCCCCGCGGTCGTAAGGCAACGCCAAAGGCCTACCGGCATCTCGGCAAAAAACCCGAAAGTTCGGCCGATCAGGCTAAACTGCTATAATTGGCGTAACACACTATGAACAGACATGTTTCACAGGCTGAGGATAGAATGTGCCATCAGCGTTTACCGATGGGCGACGAAGAGTGTGTGCTTGCAGTCTACCGCCATCATTGGTTCGCTTACGTCTCAATCTTGTTTTTTACTATTGTTGTCGACCTGTTACTCCTTGGGATGGTTGCGCTATTAGTTGGTCAGGGCGGTACATCCAACCCGTTTGAGCACTATCGGGAAGCGATTATTGGCGCCACACTTGCGTTGGCAGTCGTCGTGTTACTTTTCTCGCTCATCCCGATCTGGTTGCGTTCACAGGAAAAGCTTATCCTGAGTGACGAAGCACTCTACCAAACTCTGCGCCCGAGCCTATTCTCAAGCAAGGTCTCGCAGCTCAATCTCGTTCACCTTGCGGATGTTACTTCGCGTCAAGATTTCTTCGGCACCATCTTTGGGTTTGGCCATATCACTATCGAGACACCCGGCGAACAGGACAACTATGAATTCGACATATTGCCGAATGCGAAAGACGCCGTGAAGGAAGTCATTGAAGCACATGAGAACTTTCAAGCGGCGCTCGAGAGTGGCCGCTTACCGACCACATTCAGGGGTAGGCCGGCCGTTACGAGTGATGGGCCGCAAGCACCGGTTGTCGTTGACCCCGAAGAGTATCAGCAGTTTCTCGCGTTCCAGAAGATGCAGCGCGCCCAAGCAGCCGAAGAGGCCGCCGAGCAATCAGCCGAAGCCGCCGGTACGTCCACACCGCCAGAGCAGCAGTAACTATTCCTGGAACGGATTCTGCCTGGCCTCGTTAAAAATCGCTTGGACTCGGCCGCTGTTATCTTGCAAACCTTGAAGTTTCTCGACAGTTTCTTTGGATATTTTCGGCGTGCTGACGCTTTGCTGTGCGGTCGCGAGGTCAGCAGTACTTGGTGGTGCGGTACTGAGAACATTGATGCGCCACACGATATAGCCGTACAAGCTGGTCAGCAGGATAAAGAAGATAAACCCGCGGTACGACGCTGCTATGCGGAACGTTTTCTGCATAGCAGTGGTGATTGATTTGAGATCTAGGTTACCTTTTTTCATGGTTTTATGTATTCGTTTACCGTTAATGTGAAAGACACGTTATTCGAGTTTTTCGAATCGGGCTGAATGCTGATGGCGCTGACTTGAGCGGTGCGGCGATTATTCTCGAGCTTCTGCAAGAACGTGATGAAGTGCGAGTACGGCACAGCGTCTGACGAATTTTGTGTGATGGTGATGGGCAAGAGATAGACACCCGAAATACCCGATGTCGTGACCTGCGTCATGCCATTGACCGTCTTGCCGGTGCCGCCGAGGGTCGAAGCCGGGAAGGTGATGGAGCTAATATTGGGAATACCGCTCGCACTGGCGATACGGACGACTTCATTGACCGTTTGTGCCTGGTTTTTGTCCTGCGGCACAACCGCTTTTGCAATCTCGTTGAGTTCAGAGTATTTTGCAATATCCGCCTTGTCTTTCTTGATTGTGTCCTGCTGATCGAGCGTGACCTCACTCTCGGCCTTTAGTTTGCTTAGCTCGGCAGACTTGTGAGTCAGAATTGTGTTTGCAACTATGCCCGAAACAAAGAAGCACAGGCCGAGCACAATCGTGCCGGCTATGAGTAGGTAATTTAATTTTTTCGCGTTCATTACTTCGTGCTCGCTGCTTTACTCGTTACGATGTATGGATTATCTGAGGCAAACAGGGCCCTTAGCTGGATTGTACAAGGGTATGAATTGGTGCCGCCGCAGTTGATGCTCAGTATATCAGCCTTGCTGAAAAGCTTGTTGTCCGGGTCGCTCAAATTGACCTGAATCTGGGTGGCAGAGCTATAGTTTTTCGCTTCCGCAGAAATATCGATAGCGCCTTCTGTTTGCGAAATAGATAACCCGGTGAGGTTCGTTTCTGCAGGCATAAGGGCGCCGAGTTTTTGGAGGAGGCCAGAGAAAATAATCTGCTTTGACAGAACCTCAACAACCAAGTTGAGATTGCTAGAGATCTCTTTAACCTCTTGCTGAACTTTGTCGAGATCCTGTGCTGCGAGCTGCTGCCGTGAAGTTTCTATTTGCGTTCTATAGTTATTTGCTGTCTGGTTCATATATAGGTAGCCGAAAGCGGTGATAACCGCTGCGCCCAAGATACCAGTGACACAAACGAGAATCCAGCGCACCAGATGGCGGTTTACCCGCGCTGCGCGGTAGGCCTGCTTTAGGTCTGGAGGCAAGAGATTGATCATCAAAAAGCCTCCCCGGGCGTTATTAGGCTCAAACCAGCTGCGGTGACGTATGACATGCGATCACCGACGCTGATGGGCTGAAGATGACCGAAATCGATAAAATTCGTCGGGTCGAAAGCGCGCACAGGCATGCGCAGGGCGTTCGTCATATAATCTGCCAGGCCCGGCATGTTGGCACCACCGCCCATGATAACGATCTGTGCGATTTTGCGTTTGCTCTTGGAGCGTTCTTCGTAGTAGCGTACACTTCGGAGGACTTCTTTCATGAGGCTACCGAAGGTCGGTTCAAGAACTTTCTCGATCTGCTTTTGCTTCTTGCTGTAGCTGAGACCATACTTTGTTTTGATAATAACTGCCTCACGACGGCTGACATCGAGAGCTTGTGCAATCAGGTTTGTGATTTCCTCGCCGCCACACGCTACCGTGCCGCTGACGACAGGGTTTTTATCGAACACGGTAATATCGGCACTGTCGCTGCCGAAGTCAATCAGTACACTCGGCAAACTACTCTGACTATCGCGGGCGAACAGGTACGCCCCAGCTCCGCTTGAGGTCTGCACGGCAACGGTCTCGAGACCAAGCAGCCGGCAAAGTGTGACATAGGAATCCACAATCTGCCGCGGCATAGCGACGATGAAAGTTGCCCACTTGTTCTTGCCGGTTTGCGCAGTGCTATAGTCGATATATAAGCTCTCGGGAGCGGCGGGAATATACTGCTCTACCTCTGTACTGATGGCCTGGGCGAGCTCTTTCTCGTTGAGATTCGGTAGCTCAATCGAACGAGTAAAGGCTCGTGATATAGGTAGCGCGATAGCCACACGGTTCGTCGTAATATCGCCGACAAGGCTGTGTTTAAACAGCTGCTGGATCGAGGCGGCTAGCTCTTCGTGCCTGACGATGACGCCGTTCTCGATGACAGTGGGCTTAAACGCAATTTCACCGTAGCCGATAACTTTTGGCCGCTGTCTACCGGGCACTAGCTGCATGACTCGGACGGTGCTATGTCCGATATCTAAGCCGAAAAGGGGCTTGTCCTCGTACAGATACGGTACGGAATGTGTCTTTTTCATGCTGCCCATCTAAGCATTGCCATTTCTACTACGGTTAAGCATAGCACAAAACAGTGGTTTCACCTATGTCACATGGCGGTGTTCTCGCTCATGGTTACATGAGCTATACTTAAGGGTAAGATGACAACACGTAGGGCGGGCGAAGCGGGATTTACATTGGTCGAGTTGACGGTTGCGCTCGTGGTGATTAGTATCTTGATGATTGGGCTATTCAGCCTATTCAACTCAGTTATTCGGAGTATCATCATTGCGCGGCGTCAGTCGGTCGCACTGACCCTGGCAACAGATCAACTTGAGTATCTTCGGTCCTTGCCGTATGACAGCCTCGCAGTGCAGGGCGGTTCGATCTATGCTACATCGCTACTGCCAGCGACGAAAACTCAGACAGTCAACGGTGTCAGCTATACGACCACGACGAGCATCGGTTACGTCGATGATGCCTATGACGGCTGCGCTGTATATCCTGATACAGCAACGAAGCAGAAGTACTGCCGCAATTACCCGCCGCCGAGTGGCGCACCAACGACCGATACAAATCCCGCCGACTACAAAATCGCCCACGTTGTGACCAAAGATAAAACGGGTATGCAACTTGCTGCTGTCGACACTGAGATAACGGCCCGCGTCGCCGAGACGGCTAGTACGACCGGTGCACTTTTTGTCACAGTGGTGGATGGTAGCGGCGCGCCCATCTCCGGTGCGACCGTATCGGTGAATAATACGACGATTACACCGGTAGCGAGCCTCGGGGATTCGACCGACGAGAACGGTAAGTCAATTTTTTACAACCTCCCGCCTGACTCTGGGAATGACTACATCATTACCGCGACCAAAGACGGCTACTCCAGTCTGACGACCATTGGGGTGAGCGGCAGTCTGCAGCCGACGTACCCGAGTCAAAAAATTATCGCGCAGGCATCATCCTCCGTAACGCTAACGATTGTGCCCATGACTGCAAATAGCCTGGTAATCGAGACAACCAACACGGCTGGAACCGCTCTGGCTGGTGCGAAAGTCTATGTGAAAGGGGGCTACAAAAAGTACACTGCAACCACTGACTTCAGTTATTACTACGACACGCTGTCACCGAGTGACATCCGGCCGACCACTGATGCAAGTGGTCTTGCGGCGCTCACAAACCTGGTACCGTACAATGGTTACGTCTTCTGCGGTGAACTCGGCGACTCAAACTGCAAGGTCGGCTCGACGACATATTATCTGGCGGCCGCGGTCCCATACGGCGGTACAAACTCGCTGTCGCCAATTACCGTGCCGACATATCCGTCTACAAGCCCGCCCGCTATGCCGTATGCGTACGGCAGCAACAACTATCTGCAAAAAGTGCGGCTCATGCTGACGACGAGCTCTAGCTTCCCGCGTATTTTTAAGATGTCGCCGTACGAACTCAGTCTTGCAAGCAGCAGTCTCAGCAGCTTCACCGTGAACCTAACAGGCAAAAACCTGTCTGGTGCGACGGTTAAATTTACTCAGGGGAGTTCGACGTACGCCGGTACGTGCGGTTACAGTACGGCGACATCTCCGGCCTACGATTTGCTCAACTGTACGTTCAACCTAACCGGTGTTACAGCTGGTCAGCTGCAGCTGTCGGTAACGAACGCTAGTGGCACACTGACGCTACCTACGTCGCCGCTCGGGGGTTTCAATGTTGCGCCGTGACCCAGATAACCATATTGACCAAGCTGGCTTCACGCTCGTCGAGCTACTCATTACGTTCACACTCATCATTATCATCGGTACGACATTCTTCGTACTCTTTAAGTCGACACTTTTTAACTTCGTTAACTTGCAGTCGGATGCCTCTAGCTCGGTACAGCTCAATACCCAGGCAAACCGCGTCGCAACGGTACTCAGAGGCGCTACGGGCATCAATAGTGCAGCGGCAAACGACCTGGTGGTATATTCGTACTTTTACCCATCCGACACCTATGTGTCACTGCTCCACTATTACTTGCAGACATCAGGAGGTCACACAAAACTTATGGCTGATCTTACGCCGATGACGGCCAATCCTCCGACTGGTACGCCCATTACAGCCAGTAAGCGCACATTTACGATAATTGATAACTATTACCAGGCAACTGGTGTCAATCTCTTCACGTACCTCGATGCTAACGGCTCCGCACTATCTTTGCCAATCAGCGATCTCCAAACCATTAAAGGAATCCAGGTTACGTTGACAGCCAAGACATCGAACAATGCAAATCAAACGCTGAGCGTGCAAGTCAGTTTGCGCAATAGGAAGACGAACTTATGAGACGCATACATATTCACCGGCATGGCCACTGTAAAAAAGCGGCGCCAATGGCTGCCCAGGCTGGCTATATTCTCCCGGCGGTGCTGTCACTGATTATCGCGGTCAGTTTCTTTGCGACCGCGCTTCTCATGATTACGATCAATAATTTCTTCGTCGTGGGCAATAACGTGCGCAGCCAGCAGGCTTTCAATATCGCTGAAGCTGGCGTCAATTACTACCTCTGGCACATGGCACATAACGGTACCGACTACAAAGACGGTCAGTCAACCCCCACGACGCCGGATGCTACACTTGGCTATGGTCCATATGTGCATACCTACACGGACAGCGAGGCTGTCCAGACCGGTACCTTTACTTTATGGATCAAGCCTCAAGGCAATGGCTCGACCATCGCAACCGTTCGTTCAATCGGCAAGGTGAACGGTTCGAATATCACACGAACCGTCGAAGCGCAGATTGGTGCCGCATCGTTTGCGAGCTATGGTCTGGTGTCGAATGAAGAGTTCTGGTTTGGTAGCAATGAGGCGGCGAACGGACCAGTTTTTTCAAATGTCGGCATCCATATGGACGGCGCGAATAGCGACACAGTAGGGGCTGCCAATGCAACTTATGTGCCCGATAGCGCTTATGGGGGCAATGGCAGCACATCGCATTCCGGCGTCTGGTGCAGCACGACCGTCACCTCGCCCGTTAATTGCAGCACTCGAGATAAGAGCAACTGGTTGTACCCGAAATCATCCGTTGATTTCAACCAAGTATCAAACTCGCTGTGCTTGATGAAACAGACCGCTCTCGGCTCCACGAGCTCCTCAGTCTGTAGCACAACGCCGACGACACGTACGGCATCATATGTACCGCAGTACAGCACCAGCGGTAGCTATAGTGTTAACCAGGGGTATCTCATCCAACTTAATGCGAATAATACCTATGATCTGTATAAAGTTAGCGCCGAAACCGACACCGCGTCGACCTACAGCGCCGCGCTTACGAAAACTGCCGTCGCGACAGGTATCGCCGTGCCATCCTCGGGAGTGATATTTGTCGAGGACAATGTCTGGATACGAACTGCGTCGGCGTTTACTAGCCGAGTAACGATTGCCTCGGGTCGCCTAGCGACTAACTATAGTACCAATATCACCATTGCCGACAATGTGTTATACAGCGCAAAGGATGGCAGTGCCGCCATCGGCCTAGTGGCCGAAAACAATGTCGTTATTGCGCCCTATGCGCCGGGGACGAGTGGCTCGCTCGAAGTCGATGCCGCCATGCTGGCTATGAACGGATATGTGAGTTGGCAGCAGTACTACGAAGGGACGAGCAATTGCACCAAGGGCTGGACGGCGAGCAATCAGACCTTTACTTCATACGGATCCATTGCCAGCAAACTGAATTGGACGTGGAACTTTAGTAGGGGCAGCAGCTGCGGCAGTGCCGTAAAAGATTCTACCTCTGGCTACTACTACTCAGGCATCATGCGAACGACGACGAGCTACGACTACAATATGCTCTATTCGCCGCCGCCGAGCTACCCAGTCACTGGAACGTACAACATCCTGAGCTGGCGCGAAGTCCTGACAAAACCCTAGCAATTTCCGAGTGATTTCTAAAGTGTTTGGGTATATGCACTTCGGTGGCTATATGTTGGTCGGCGCAAGTCGCTGCTCGGCTGCTGGCAATGTGTTATATCACAATCCCTTCGGATTCTAGCTGCTCGTGCACAGCCCGTTATTGAGCAGCAGAGACGTAAGCTGTATTTGCTGGGGCGGCCACGACGATTGATAAGTTGTACCTGGATAGTAAAACCGACCCGGTTTATGGGTCGGTTTTACCTTTGCAAGCCTAGTAGTAGAAACTAGTTACTGCTCTTGGTGTAGATGGCGTCGGTGCCAGTCTTGCCTTCAAGCGATGCGGTCAGGGTGAACTTTGTACATGCGGTGTCATCCGCGGTACCGGTTGCCGAGCAGGCGGTTGTCCCGTCGTCATGCGTTGCAACGTAGCCATAGGTGTAGGTGCCAGCTGTAGCAGCACTGTTAGCGATGTCGTTACCTTTCGGGTCGACCAAGGCTGCTGCATCGAGGCCTTTCATGTTTGCTGCGCGCCATGTTGCGTCATTGAGCTGTGCGAATGTCGGATAGTTGCCCGACTGTGCGTAATACGCCTCGACGTGGCTGTCGATTGCATTGATGTCAGTTTGACGCTGACTGTTACGTGCTTTTTGCTGAATACCGGTAAAGGTAACGATGACTAATGTCGCCAAAATACCGATGACCACTATCACGATCAAAAGCTCGACAATCGTGAAGCCCTTGTTCTTATGTTTTAGTGAGACCATAGAAGCCCACCCTCCTTATGATTTTTTTGCTGATTGCTTGCCGGGTATATACCCGTAAGTCTGACTATGATTATAGCCATAAGTAGTATGTCGTCAAGCGTGTTTTTACTCGGTCGTAATCTTCGTGTGCGTTTAGCTGCCGCCGACGTTATTGCTCAGGCTAGCAATCGGCCCCATAACACTGGCGGCAATCAGCCCGACTCCGGCGCCGAGGAAGATAATCATAATCGGTTCAATAACAGAGGCGAGCCCATCGATGGCGACAGCAACCTCCTCTTCATAGAAATCAGCAACCTTGATGAGTACAGTGTCGGTTGAGCCCGTCTCTTCACCGACCGCGAGCATTTGCGAGACAATCTTGGGGAAGTGGGGACTATTTGCAAGTACCTCAGAAAGCTGTTTGCCGTTTTTTACCTCTACGGCAGCATCGGCGAGCTCTTTTTCAATAACTTTATTGCCAATGGCGTTACCGGTTACGGCCAGCGCATCGAGTACACCCACACCGGCCGACATAAGTGAGGCGAAGGTGCGCGAGAAGCGTGCAATTGCAACCTTGGTGATGATCGACTTCACGACCGGTGTTCGGAGCATAAGTGAATGGAACTGATACTTGCCCTTCGGGGTATTGATGTACCGTCTGAGGCCCCAGATTATTAGCACCGCGCCAGGGATGATGATGTAGGCGTACTGGCGGCAGAACTGACTGAGGTCTATCAGCATCTGGGTATAGAATGGCAGTTTTGCGTCGGGTCCGCCGAGATCTTGCAATATCTTGGCAATCTTCGGCATGAGGATGAACATGATGCCGAAAAACGCGATGACGGTGATACTCAGGATGACGACCGGGTACGTCATGGCACTTTTAACGCGCTTCTTTATGCTGGCATTCTGCTCAACTTGCAGCGCGAGGCGTTTTAGAATTTCGTCGAGAATGCCACCTTCTTCGCCGGCCTTGACCATATTCACATACACTTCATCGAAGACGTTCGGATACTTGCCAAATGCATCGCCGAGCTGCGTGCCGCCCTCGATATCCTTTGTAACTTTGCCGAGCACCTCTTTAAAGTAGGGCGTATTTGCACTTTCCTGCAAAGTGGCGAGACCGCGGGCAATTGGTACGCCGGCCGAAATCATGGTCGAAAGCTGACGGGTAAAAATGACCATATCGCTGGTTTTTACCTTCTTGCCGAGCCCGAGCGAAAATTTATGACCAGTTTCCTCGGTGACGAGCAGTGGATGAAGGCCTTGATGATTGAGCGCTGCCATGGCCGCTTCGCGGTTCGTGGCTTCGATAACACCTGAGACGTCGGTATTGTCTTTATTGCGGAGAGCCTTGTAGGTAAATTTCACCAGTCGCTCCCTATCACGCCTTCTCTGCGGTGACACGCAATATTTCTTCTATGGATGTCTGGCCGCGCAAGGCTTTGACGAGGCCGTCAATCTGCATGGTCAGCATACCATCCTGGATGGCTTGTGCCTGCAACTTCTCGCTGGTTGCGCTGGCGACGATAAGCTGTTGAATTGCGGACGTATTACGCAGCACCTCGTAGATGCCCATACGCCCCCGGTAGCCGGTGTGATTGCAGTTGTCACAGCCATCTTCGTGTGATTTCCAGAGCCGCGCAATGTTGCTGCTGGTGGTGCTTAAGTCGCTCGTATTAGTATCTTGCTTGGCAGTTTTGCTGGTGCTCGCGGCGCCGACACCTGCTGCCAGGGCGGCTTTCTCGAGTTCGTTCAGCCTTGACATGACACCGGCCTCTTTGAGCTGGAAGACCCTATTCAACTCAGCGAGTCGAGCTTCATCAGGCTTGTACGACTCACGGCACTCGCTGCAGAGCCGTCGTACGAGCCTCTGACCAATGACGATCCGCACCGTGCTGGCGATAAGGAACGGTTCGATATTCATGTCCAGTAAACGGGGTAGGCAAGTCGCGGCGTTGTTCGTGTGGAGCGTGCTAAACACAAGGTGCCCGGTAAGCGCGGCCTGCACAGCCAGGTCGGCCGTTTCCCCATCACGCACCTCTCCCACCATGATGATATTCGGATCTTGGCGGAGGAGGGCGCGCAGGCCACTCGTAAATGTCATGCCGGCGACCGGATTAACCTGGGTCTGATTGGCGCCAACGACGCGGTACTCAACGGGGTCTTCCACGGTGCTGATATTCACCCCTGGGCTATTGAGCATACTCAGTACGCTAAAGAGGCTGGTCGATTTGCCTGACCCAGTCGGGCCCGTCACGAGGATCATGCCGTGTGGTTGCACGATGGCTTGCTGCACGGCTTCGAGCGAGTAACCCCAGTAACCGAGCTCTTCGAGTGTCGCGGGGCGGCTTGACTCGTCCAATATACGCATGACGACCTTTTCGCCGTCGACGATGGGCAGGGTAGAGACGCGGAGAGCATACACGTGGTTGCTGACGACGATTTTGAAACGACCGTCTTGTGGCGCACGGTGTTCGTCTATTTTCAGATTTGCCAAGATTTTGATACGCGAGACCAATGCCCCGAGTACCTTACGTGGCAATTTATTGACCTCGCGCAAAATCCCGTCGATACGGTAGCGCACGACCACGAAATTTTCGCGCGGCTCTATATGGACATCGCTGGCACCGTTGCGTACGCCGTAATCGATGATGAGATTGACAGTCTGCGCAATAGGGGAGTCTTCTGCAACATCGGCTTTATCGACGACCTCGTCAGTATCGTCCTTCTCTTGGATGGCGATGACTTTCTCTATCTCGTTACCAACACTGCTACCATCTCCGTCGTACTGATCGAGGGCCGACTGTATGGTGCTCGTCGTAGCGATATGAACTCGCACAGGTTTGCCGAGCTGCTTTTGGAGAAAGCTGATGGCCGGCACATCGTCCGGATCTTCCATGGCGACAAAGATAGTACCATCTTGATCGATGTCAAAAGCGATAGCGCGGTACTGACGGGCAATCCGTTCCGGGATGAGCTCGAGCACCTCTCTTCGCAGTTGTTGAGGGGCAAATTCAACGAATGGTACATCAATCTCCTTGGCATACAACTGGGTAAGTTCTTTCTCGTTGAGCGTGTTGGTACTCACCACGATGTCTTGGAGTGGTTTTTTCTCACTTTTTCCTTGTTTGTGGAGAGACTCGAGCTGTTCGGCGGTAAATTTGCCGGTCGACGTCAGCAGCTTCTCCACCAAACTATCTGATACGCGCATTGTGCTTCAAATTATACCTTAAAAAACCACAAGCGCCATAGTCTCCCTCCTCCGTTGTAATTTTGTGAGGACTGTCCTCTCAATACGTTTTGGCGTATACTTTTCGGCATGCCACGGCGAAATGTTATTCGTATGGATGCGCCAGATAGTTACTACCACGTATATGCGCGCGGTAATAGTCGCAATCGAATATTTCACGACGAGCAAGACTACATTACCTTTTTAAACCTTCTCGAGCGCTATCTCTCTCCCGACGAGGCGCACAATGAATTCGGCGTTTCTTACCCCAATTTCTACAACCGCGTCGATCTGCTCGCCTATTGCCTGATGCCGAATCACTTCCATCTTTTTGTTTTTCAGCGGCAGCCAAAAGACCTAACCTCACTGATGCAAAGTGTTATGACAAGCTATAGTCGGTACTTCAACAAGAAGTACAAACGCTCTGGCCCTCTGTTTGAGTCTCGGTACCGTGCCTCGCTCATCACGGATGATGTGTATCTTGAACACATTAGCCGCTACATCCACCTCAATCCACGCGACTGGCGCACGTACGCGTACTCTAGCCTGCCGTATTATTTGCAACGCGATGAAGTGTCGTGGGTGCGGCCGCAGCGCATTATTTCTTTGTTCGAGAGCCCAGCTGCCTATGAGAACTTTGTCGCGGATTATGAAGAAAATAAGAAGATGCTTGATATTTTAAAGCAAGAACTTGCTAATTAATTCTCGGTAAAAAACGTTTTGAGAGGACTGTCCTCTCAATATAGTTTTGAGTTTGCAATTGGGTGGAGTGGGGCGTAGTGTGGCTGTACAACATTATTTTAGGTTCAGGCCGCCGCCGAGACGGCCGTAGACGAAAGGACGACAGGTACGAGACATGGCGAAAGCAGCCGATAAAGTCGATAATACAAAAACCGAAAAACAGGAGGGCGAAGGCAAGGCAAAGGCGCTAGGTCTGGCACTCGAAACTATCGAGAAACAGTTTGGCAAAGGTTCCATAATGAAGCTCGGTGAAGCGCATGAGGCGGATGTGGAAACGACACCGACCGGTAGCCTGAGTCTAGACCTGGCCCTGGGCGGCGGTATCCCCAAGGGACGCATCGTGGAAATCTACGGCCCGGAATCGAGCGGTAAGACCACACTGACGCTGCACGCTATCGCCGAAGTGCAGAAGCGTGGCGGCACGGCGGCCTTTATTGACGCCGAGCATGCGCTCGACCCGGCGTATGCCAAGCGTATCGGTGTGGATGTCGAAAACCTGCTGCTCAGCCAGCCGGATAATGGAGAACAAGCGCTCGAAATTACGGAGACGTTGGTGCGCAGCAACGCCGTCGACCTCATCGTGGTTGACTCGGTGGCAGCACTTGTGCCGCGGGCCGAAATAGAGGGTGACATGGGCGATAGTCACATGGGTCTGCAGGCTCGTCTCATGAGCCAAGCGCTACGTAAACTGACCGGCGTCATCAGTCGCAGCAAGACGACGGTCATTTTCATTAATCAGATTCGTATGAAGATAGGCGTTATGTTCGGCAATCCGGAGACGACCACTGGTGGCAACGCACTTAAATTCTACGCCTCGGTACGCATGGACATTCGGCGCATCAGCCAGATTAAAGCTGGTGATAGTGTCATCGGCAACCGAGCACGCGTGAAAGTGGTGAAGAATAAGATAGCGCCGCCATTCCGTGAGGCCGAGTTTGACATTATGTACAACCAAGGCATCAGTAAAGCCGGTGATATCCTTGACCTGGCCGTTACTCATGACATCGTCGAAAAAGCAGGCGCGTGGTTTGCCTATGATGGCAATAAGATTGGGCAAGGCCGCGAAGCCGCCAAGACGTACCTGGAGGAAAATCCAAAGGTTCAAGACGAAATCGCTACCAAAGTTCGCGACGCCGCCACGAAGGAATGAGCAGACCCAGCACTAAAGTCTCTGCAAGCAGCCTATGAACATTACGGCGATTAAGGCGCAGGTCAAGCGAGAAGGCAGGTATTCCATCTTCGTCGATGGTGAGTACAGCTTCAGCCTGAGTGCGGAGATGCTGCTGGATGCTGGGCTGACGACGGGGCAGGGGCTAACCGAGGCAGACGTTAAAAAATTCCAAAAGCTGTCGGCTGACGACAAGGCGTACGGTCTCACACTTGCCTACGTGGCGCGGCGGATGCGCAGTCGCGGTGAGCTGGTCGACTATTTACGCCGTAAAAAGTACGCGCCAGAGTTGGTGACGCAGCTACTCAATCGACTTGAGCGGGCTGGTTTCGTGGACGACGTGGAATTTGCCAGGCGCTGGGTCGAGAACCGGCGGTTGCTAAAAGCAACGAGTACAAAGCGGCTGCGGTTGGAGCTGCGCCAAAAGAAGGTGAGCGATGATATCATCCGTCAGGTGCTGGACGAAGATAAGACGGACGAACGGCACGTGCTATGTGAACTAATCAATAAAAAACGGAAACAGACCCGCTATCAAGACGAGCAGAAACTCATCGCCTACCTTGCTCGGCAGGGATTCAATTACGGCGATATCAGGTCGGCACTTTCCGACGAAAATAGCGCAGAGTAACGTAAATCCTAAATTCCCACTGCGGTCATATGCTGCAGGAAGCGGGCAATTAGTAGTTAGTAGTTGCAGACGAAGAAACCGCTCTCTCTATGGTCGTACTCCCGTTTGCATAGGGATGGTGAGTGTCTCGTGTCTGGATAGATTAGGCGGTAGCGCCGGCGCTGACAATGCCGCCGTCCAGCAAGTCATTGATGATAATCTTTTTGTCGGTGATTTCATTGATTTGACCACGGTCAATACCCAGGCTCCCGCGTGTTAGCCCTCGAAACATACCCTGCGAAACGTAAATTTTCTGGACATACATCGTTTCGAGCTCGACCGCGTAGTCAGTCACTTTGCCAACTCGCTGTTTACTAACAGTGATAACGGGTTTATCAATGAGCTCGAACCCAATATTCATAATCGCCTTCAGGCGCACAAGTTCGGCCGGTTCGCTCAGTACATCGTGGTCATTGATGACGATACCCTGTGGAATAATATCTCTGATATCTTGATATAGAAGTACGAGCTCCTGCTTGTTAAATCGGTCTATGCAATACAGCCCCTCGACCTTGAAATTATCCGGGTTGAAAATGGCAGCCCGCGTTGTTGCAACCTGCTGCCCTGTCCGCAAACTCATCACCGGTTGTCCAATGAGGCTATCACTCAGCTTTAACATAGCCATAGTATAGCTCAATCACTCCAGGTGGGCACGAAACGTCTGTCGTTGTAAATAAGAAACATATTTTAACATGCTGCTGCTTGCGCCGGCGTTTTATCTGAAGATACACTGAAAAACATCTATGAGACCGTACCGCTTTATTACAGCTGTAATTGTTACCTTTATCATAAGCTTCGTTCCGCTTGTGGCGTGGGCCGGTGCACCGGCCACTCCGCCGCTGTTGATTCGTGAGATCAAGATAACCGGCGACGAGTTTGTCGTCTTGCAGGCAACGACGAATATCCCTGACCTCAGTGCCTACTGGGTTGGCTACAGCAGCAATGACACGGTCAATCCCGGTACAATCGTACCGATCCAACAACTGCCCGGTTATGCGCTGAGCACCGGGCAGGCGGTTCTCATGACGAGCGATGGTGCAGATATATGCGATGCAGTCCTGACGACAAAACTCTCTGTGTCGTTGTCTGACACGAAAGGTAGTTTCGTGGTACGGCACCTGGAAAGCAGTGGCCTGACAAGTACATTTGTGACCGTCGACAGCGTGAACTGGGCCAAGCCAAGCACCACGGGCACGACGACGGCCGCGCTTGATTTGCGCAAAGAGGCGTCGCTCGCGTACCCAGTGTGGTACCACGATCCAACTTTCGTGAATACTTGGCGTGTCGGCGCGCTCGCTGGCTGCACATTGACGCTGGCGGCACAGAGTTCCGGGGACACCGCTCAGACAGTTGAGTGGACGAAAACCGCCATCGAACCACCAGCAGTGATCGAGGAAGGCGTCCAAGAGCTAAATAACGCGCAAGTCACGGGTAATCTCAATGTCGGCCTTGCACCGCCGCTCATCACCGAGCTGCTGCCAAATCCACTGGGCACAGGAAACGACGGGAGTGATGAATTCATTGAGCTCTACAATTCGAATGACACAGTTTTCACGCTGTCGGGCTTCACGCTACAAACCGGGCTTTCCACGACACACTCTTGGGTTATCCCGAGCGGTGCGACTATTCCGGCAAAAGGTTTCAAAGTCTTCTACGCGAGTGAATCGGGACTCAGCATGAGCAATACAAGTGGTCAGGTAGCACTTTTCGATGCTACCGGCACAAAGATTGCCGAGTCCGACCCATACGATTCCGCACCCGATGGCCAGGCATGGGCACTCGCAAACGGGACGTGGTACTGGACAACCAAGATGACGCCCGGCGCAACTAATGTTATCGCAAAACCCATTGCCAAATCTGCGACCGGTGTGAAGAAACTAACCGTTGCCAAGAAAACGGCCGTGAAGGGTGCCTCTACGAAAAAAACGGCCAAGAAAAAGGCAGCTGCTGCCAACTCGGCCGCAACGACATTGAGCTCGGTGCCCACGGCGGTACATGTCGCGCTGCACCCGCTTGTGCTTGCGACGGCCGCCGCGGCCGCGATAGGATATGGGCTGTATGAGTACCGTCATGACATTGCGAATACATTCCGCAGATTCCGCCGACACTGAGGCATTTGGTGAACGGATCGGCCGCCGCTTGCGCGGCGGCGAAACCATCGAACTTATCAGTGACCTCGGTGGAGGCAAGACGACATTTACCCGCGGTATCGTTCGCGGGACAGGTAGCCACGATAAAGTTGCTAGCCCGACTTTTACTGTCAGCCGCGAATACAAAACGCCGAGCTTCATCATCGAACACTTTGATTTCTATCGGCTCGCTGAAGCTGGCATTATGGCTGACGAGCTCAGCGAATTTATAGGTGATCCAGAGTCGGTGATCATTGTCGAATGGGGGGAGGTGGTGAGAGACATCCTGCCGATCGAGCGGCTGAGCGTGCAGCTTGTCTTGGTCGCCGAGGAGGGTCGTGAGATTGTGTGTACTTATCCGGAGGCTTTGGCGTACTTATTGGAGGGCGAAGCGTGATCTTGACCATACGAACCGATAAGCCAGCGGCCGAAGTCGGGCTCTATGACGGTGAAGTGCAGCTGGGGTATGACATTTGGGCAGCGCACCGGCAACTGGCCGAAACGATTCATTTGCGAATAAAACACCTATTAGAAAGTCAGAGGAAGAACCTGCATGATATCGAAGGTATCGTGGTTTTTGCAGGACCAGGTAGCTTTACGGGGCTGCGCATCGGGATTACGATAGCGAACGCGCTCGCCATGGGTATCGGCGTGCCAGTAGTAGGTGCACAAAGCGAAAAGTGGATTCCTCGAGGTGCTGATAAACTACGACGCGGAATGAATGAGCATCCGGTGACACCAAAGTATGGCGCCGAGGTGCACATTACCCTCCAAAAAAAATAATAGCTGAGCTGATGCTCAGCTATTATTCTGATACATTACACTGGGCATTATCACCGGTGTAAACAACTTGCGTTTGAGCAGCCGGTGGTATATATTCTGACCTAGGCTATAAACACACAAAACAAGGAAAATAGACATGAAACGTTTCCCCCGCGTTTTTTCGAGTACGTCGGTGGCGGTTCTCGCGCTTTCGTCGCTGCTCACGCTTGGTTTCACGGGAGTCGCCAATGCCGCCACAGTTGCATGTATGTAGACTGGCGGCGGCTCGGACAGTAATTTCAGTGCAGCAGGAGGCTAATCGGGCCGTAATAATTAATAGTGCCGCACCACCCACTAAGTGGTACCGACGATCTTATCTTCCCCACCGACAACAGTGCGCAAACTTTTTATCTGTCAACGATCTAACGGCGGCAACACTCAAATCAATCACCAGTGCGGACACGACTTCCCTCTCTGCTTGCTCAAGGACAGTCCTTGAGCAAGCAGAGAAGCAACGATTGACGGGTGCTTGCCGGGCGGCGTATTATTGAGGTAAGGCATTCTACGGGAGTTTTCGGGAACGCCGACTAATCAATTTATGTTTGTATTTGGGTGGTTTGGAAGTGCAGCTAGAGAAGTGAAAGCGATTGCTGCCTATGAAGCCAGCCGAACGAAAGGAATACTATGTTTCCACTTATCATGCTGCTCACAGTAGCAGGGGCTGGTGCTGGTTATGGCGCGAGCACGTACATTGCTAAGAAGAGATCAGTTGAGGCCGAAGGTAAGGCCGAAAAAGAACTCGCCAAAGCCAAAAAAGAAGCCGACAAGCTTGTCGATGAAGCTCGCGCCGAGGCGAAACAGCTCTCCGATGACACACGTAAAGAAGAGCAAACTCGTCGCAATGAACTGAAAGACCTTGAAAACCGGCTCGTCCAGAGGGAAGAAGTGCTCGATAAAAAGCTCGATGATCTCGACAAGCGAAGTGAACGACTGCGTGCGGGTGAGGACGAGGTCGAGGCATTGAAGAACGAAATTCGCGATATCCGCGTGAAACAGCAAGAGAAGCTGGAGAAGATCGCAAAGCTCAAGAAGTCAGAAGCGGCCGAAAAACTCATGCAAATGACCGAGCGCGATATCAGGAATGACCTGACGGGTCTTGTTGCCAAGCTCCAGAATGAAGCCAGGGACAACGCCGAGGAGGCAGCCGGGCTACTCATCGTGACCGCCATGGAGCGCATGGCCAGCGAAGTGACGGCCGAGCGAACCCTTACGAGCGTCAAGCTCGAAGACGAGGAAATGAAGGGTCGCATCATCGGCAAGGAAGGGCGCAATATCCAAGCACTACAGCGAGCGACGGGCGTCGATATCATGGTCGACGACACGCCTGGCTATATCGTGCTCAGCTCATTTGACCCGGTTCGCCGCGAAGTTGCTCGCCAGGCACTTGAGCTGCTACTGAAAGACGGTCGCGTCCATCCCGGCCGCATTGAAGAGGTTGTCGAAAAAGCCCAAAAGCAGGTCGAGAAAGATGTCGTCAGGGCTGGTGAGGATGCCGCCCGCGAAGTCGGTGTCATCGGCGTGCCGAAAGAACTTCTGCACCTACTGGGTGAACTGAAATATCGCACATCGTATGGTCAGAATGTGCTCAAGCACTCGACCGAGATGGCGCACATGGCCGGCATGTTGGCTGAGGAGCTTGGGGCCAATGTGACAGTGACCAAATACGCGACGCTTTTCCATGACATGGGCAAAGCATTGACACATAAAATGGAGGGGAAGCACCATCACATCAGTGGTGAGATGCTACGTAAGTACGGTGCGCCTGAAGAGGTCGCGCTGGCAGCCGAGCAGCACCACGACGATATGGAGGCGACAACCGTCGAGGCACTCATCGTTCGGGTGTGTGATGCAATCTCAGCTGCTCGCCCGGGAGCCCGCAATATCTCGGCCGAGAACTTTGCCGAGCGCATGAAAGAGTTGGAAAACATCGCCAATGGTTTCGCTGGCATCGAAAAGTCGTACGCTATCAGTGCCGGCCGTGAGGTTCGCGTCTTTGTCCGGCCGCAGCAAGTCGATGATCTCAGTGCTATCCGCCTGGCCCGCGATATCGCGACCAAGATTGAAAGCAGCATGAACTATCCTGGCACGATCAAAGTGAATGTCATCAGGGAAACGCGCGCCATCGAATTTGCAAAATAGGACCCCTCTATTGTGTACCGTTCCGAAGTCGATCTTAACGCCCCAAGCATCTCACTTTTCTATGAGGGTACTACTGCGGCGATAAATCCAGCGGGAGCCTATGTCGAGTCTCTAGTTGCTCACGACGGTAGATCGCTAATTATGCCCCGCGATACGCAGACGATGAACGTGAACGGCGAGCTAAGGGATCGCGGCGGCATCCCCGTCTGCACGCCGTGGTTTGGCCCAGGCGAGTTACTTGGTTCGGAGCGTCAGCATGGCTTCGGCCGTAATCTCACCTGGAAGACGATGCCGACAGAGGGGGCAAACAATATTCATCTTAGCCTGCAGCACCTTGAGCTCCAGGGTACCTCCATCCCGGAGGCATACAAACGAGCTGCCTTTGAAATGGATGTGGTCATCGATGTGGATGGTGATGGCAATCCTCGCTTGCTACAGGCGCTGACGGTCGGGAATGAAGGCCACGAAGCTTTCGCCGAATTATCCGGGTTTCATCCCTATTTTCCGCTCGAGGAAGGTGCGGATGTGTCCGAGTACGCATTTGGTGATATGGAAACAGGGGATAGCGTTCGCTACACGCAGGATCAGCTAGTTGAGACTCAGAACCTACCGTTTAGGAGCGGCGATGTTACCCTACAAGGTCCCGGTATCAATGTCCGGATCGTGAGCGAGGGGCTACCGGTTACTTTTGCGTGGACGGATAACACGAAAGGTATTTGTCTGGAACCAACGGCCGCTGGCGTCGCAGACGAGACCAGCCCACAAAATCGTCTCCTCCAGCCAGGCGATAGTCGGACCTACCGTATGCAGATTACCTTTTTGCCGAAGACTGCCGTCTGAATTTTCCTCATCCACTCCCAACATGAGACGTATAAGTGCCATGTCCTATGGCGTACAGGAAGCTGCTATACTTAGGCATAAGAAAGATAAACACCATGCGCATACGGGGGAACACAAGACTCTTTAGCCTGCTTGCCACGATATTGCTCGTCCTGGTAGTATGTGGCGCCAAGGTTCTGGCGGAAGATTATAATGTCAACGCTGTCGTGCCGTACCCGACGCCGACCCAGGCGGCCACGGTCGATTCATTTGCGAACGGCGCGGTGGTTCATGATGCTCAACAGACGGTGAGTGGCACCTGTCAGGTTACAAGTCCGTCCAATGTTGTGTCGGTCTGGCGAGATAGTCAGCTGCTCGGTTCGGCGGCATGCTTAAGTGGTTCGTACTCTCTTAGTGTTGTGTTGCAGCTTGGGCAGAACAATCTAGTCGTGCGAACGGCAAACCTCAATGGCATATACGGACCAGATAGCGCACTGGCTATCATTTCATTTGAACGTCCTGTTACCGCAGAACCGCTTCCAACAGGAGTCAATCAGCCTACAACGACTATCCAACAGACAGGCGCTATCAATCAGGGTGGTCTGGCGAACCTCCAGATTACGACACAGACTCCATTCAGCGTGTTGTCTCCCGATAGTAGCCAAATAAGTATCCAGGTGGTGGTAGCTGGTGGGCAACATCCATATGTGTTGCAGCTGAACTGGGGCGATGGTAGTGTCGAATCACGTACGATTGACCGACCTGGGGCATACGAATTCACTCACAATTACCGTGCGCAGCGGAGTTACACTGTCCGTGTCCAGGCACGCGATGTACTTGGGTCTTTTAGCGAGTACACGTACGCGGTTGTATCGAATAAAAGGGTTGCAGTACCGACCCAAAAATCTACCACCAAAGCAGGTACGGCAAGTGGCCACCGCGTCTCAACGCGGTGGTATATCTGGCTGCTAATTAGCTTCCTTGCATTGTTCCTGTTAACGAGCTACTGGCTCGGCTGGCAGCGAGCAAAACACCGCTATGAGCAGCTCACAAAACAAAAGTCTACCAAGCCCGCTGCAAAGCGCAAACAAGGAAAACGAAAGTCATGAAAAGACGCTGGATCATGGCCGTTCTGGCTGTCGTGCTACTAGGCAGCGGATTCTGGGTGTACCGATGGTGGTATGGCCCGGCCGAGAGCGTGGAAGTGAGCTCGGCAGCGCAGACACAGACTGGCGTGCTTGGCAGTGAGAGTAAACTTCTGCCGTGGCAAACAGCATACTTTACCACACGTTACCCTGAGGATCTTCGCATTATCACCACAAACGAGGTTGTACACGGAATTACTGCCGGGCAGTATCTCCTTGGCTCGGTTTCACTCAAGCAAACCGATCAACTGGCGGTTACTGTTGGTAAACTCGGCACCATGACGCTCACAGAGCTGCCGGCAATTAAACTACGCAATCTTCAAGCAGCCACGTACCAGTCGGCGACTCGCACGTTCGTACCCGACGGCGCCGTGGTGTTTCGTAAGCTCGCCGGTGGCTATGAAACTTCGGTGTTCTGGCAGAATGATGGGCAATATGCCGCGGTCGTCGTGAGCGGCTTATCAACGCGGCAGGCGGAGCTGGAGCAGCAGCTGGAAGCGGTTGTGTCCAGCTGGCAGTGGCGCTAGCGCTTCCGTTCGCTCAGCGATGTCCGATGCGCTATACTGGGAGCTATTATGCATAAGCTTTGGGGAGCACTACTACCGGTCTTTCTGTTCGCCGCTGCACCGACTAGTACGAACTATACGCTGAAGACGTACAATATCGGCTCTGGTGGCAGTACTTCGACGAGCACAAACTACGGCTTACAGGCCGGCACCGGCTCGCAGTCGGGCAGTGCCCAATCATCGACGAATTACAAAGCGAACAGTGATGGGAGAGGAGTGGTAAACGCCAATGTGCCGCCCGCCCCGACATTTACAAACCCCGCGAATTACTACGATCGCCTTAAGCTCGTGCTCGCAACGGGCAATAACCCCAGCGACACAAAATATCTCATCGCGATTAGCAGCGATGGTTTTGCGACGACCAAATATGTCCAGACAGACAACAGTATTGGCGCTAGCCAGGCCATCGCCAATTATCAGACGTACAGTACGTGGGGCGGGGCGAGCGGGTTTCTCATCGTTGGTCTATCGCCCTCGACCACCTATCAAGTGAAGGTTAAAGCACTGCAAGGTAAATATACGGGTAGTGCGTTCGGTCCGACGGCGAGTGCGGCGACGGTCGCGCCGTCGGTCAGTTTCAGCCTCACCACGACCCTGACTTCTACACCGCCTTTTGCGGTGACATTTACCGGTCTTACCGCTGGTACGGTAACCAACGGCAGCGCAGATGGGCTGATAGCCCTTACGACCAATGCCAACAATGGCGGCCTGGTGTATGTTAAAGACAGCTCGAACGGACTATACAGTGCACTCGCTAACACAACAATTACCTCAGCAACGGCCGATCTCAGTAGCGCCAGCAGCGGCTACGGTGCGCAGGTGACGTCTACGAGCCAGTCGAGCGGTGGTCCGCTGAGCAGCCAGTCGCCGTTCAATGGCACGAGCAATAATGTCGGCGCACTGACGACTTCATTTCAGCCGTTTCTTAGTACCTCGGCACCGATTACCGGGGCCAGTGCCACACTTCGTCTAAAAGCAAAGACGGCCAATCTCACGCCCAGTGCTCCAGATTATGGTGATACATTGACGATTGTCGCATCGATGAACTTTTGACAACAGCTGAAAAACTGCCGCCGGCTGTGGATAACTCGCTTGCCGCGGCTTGTTTTTATCATGCTTATGCTCCATACTTACCCCCAGTAAAAGAGTAAACAAAGGAACAGTTAAACATGTACAAGCAAAAAACAGTACGATTTACTCCGCTAGCCGCGGCTTTGTCGTATATTACGGCAGTGACAGGTGCGGTCGTCATAAGCTTTAGTGGTGCCGCTTCCGCCGCCGCCCTCAGCCAAGTCTCGGTTCGTTTCGATCGCATGAAGGCAGCAACTGCGACGACCGGTACTGTCTGTGCTAAGGCTGCCAATGCTGGTCAGACATCAGTCTCCGTGACCTTCCCGACTGGCTATACCGTCAGTACGACCGTCGGCAACTGGACAACAAGCACGACGAACCTGGCGTGGCCCACTGGCGCAAGTGCCTGGCCGACTATTGGCGCAACAGCGACAACAGCAACTGGTCAAGTCGTCACCTGGAGCAGTGGCGCCCTCGTTGCCGGTACGCTCTACTGCTTCAACTGGACTAACACTACTGCTCTTACCACCGCTTCAGCCGGCACCTATACTGGCACCGTTGCGACCAACGTCGATAGTGCAACTCCTTATGCTACGGCGACCATTGCCGACGACCAAATCGTCGTCACTGCCAGTGTCGCTCCAACCTTTACCTTTGCTCTGAGCGGCAACACCGATAACCTCGGTACCCTGACCACTGGCGCTGTCGCCGTCAGTCCGACCCCACGCACTGCTACGGTCAATACCAATGCTAAGAACGGCTGGTACGTCTGGGCGAAGGATGCGAGCACCGGTCTAAACTCAGCTTTAGCTTCCGCTACTATCGCCTCCACCACCCCTGGCACTAACAGCACCCTTGCGGCCGGCACTGAAGGCTACAACACCGGCATCACGACGAGCCAAAGCGGTGGTTCTGGGACGCTCACCGTTGCCGCTCCGTTCGTCGGTGGCAGCACTGGCAAGGGCGGTGGTCTGGACACCACGCTTCGTACCCTCGTTTCCTCCAATGGTACTGCCAATAACGCAGTGGTGACACTCACCAACAACGCCGCTATTGCGTCGACCACCTCAGCAGCTACCGACTACACCGATACCATCACGGTAGTAGGTGCAGGGCTGTTCTAGACATCGGAAACACCAGAGAAACGTTTACTCTTAACAAACGGCCGCACTAAAGCGGCCGTTTTCTTATACGATGGTGCAGTATAGGCATAAGCTTGGTTACTCATGTACAATAGATTGTAATGAACGTGCGAGGGGCAAAACACTGGCTACGGTTTGGGGTAGGTATAGCGGCTATGTCTATGCTAATCACAACTCCGCTTACTCGCCACAGCGCTGCTCAGGCCGATGAAGGTTTTTCGCTCCAGGTTAGCCCGTCACCACTTGTTGCGACGGTATCACCTAGTACCGATTCAACACTTGACCTCCAGATACGCAATACAAACACGACGACGCAGGCACTCAAGATGGGTCTGCGCTCTTTCTCTATCGATGATACATCGGGCGAGGTGAAGCTCGGTAAAGATGCATCCAAAGAAGTGCAGTCACTCGTCAGCTTTGCAGCGCCCACTTTCTCGCTCGCGCCGGGCGAAATATTTACCCAGCACATCTATCTCCACCCCACATCGACATCTGGCTTTAGCTACAACTTTGCGACGACAATCGCCCAGCAGAACCCACCACATGCTAGCGGCGGCAAAACGGCTATCGCCGGGTCGGTGGCAGTTTTTACGCTTATCAGTGTTGATAAACCTGGTGCTGTGCGCAAATTTGAGCTCGCTAGCGTTGCGGCCAGTAGGCATACCTACGAATATCTGCCGGCTGACATTCTCGTGAAGCTAAAAAACACCGGCAATGTCAATGTGCAGCCTACCGGCACCGTCTATATCCAGCGGCATTCAAGTGATACATCTCCGCTCGCTGCATTGCCACTAAATAGCAGCGGCGGGTACATACTGCCAGGTACGTCACGGACCTTTACGGCAACCTGGAACGATGGGTTTCCGCATTACGAGACGACCCAAAATGGTGACAAAACGACCCGTAAACTCGTCTGGAAGGGTGGTATAGCAAATCTACGTATTGGTCGCTACGTTGCAAAAGTGGTTGCCATATATGACGACGGGCAGCGCGACGTACCGATTATGGCAGAAGTCAGTTTTTGGGTAATCCCGTGGCGGCTCCTGCTGGCAGCCCTTGCCATCCTGCTTTTACTAATTGTTGGTATCGTTGTCTTGGTGCGTTCACTTGGCCGTGCAGTCGGAGCGACATCGCGTAAACTTCAACGCTCTGGGCGCTCCACAAAGACCCAAAGAGATGAGTAGAGTGCTGTACCGACGAAAAGCGCTCACACTCAGCTTGTTTGTAGGAGCATGGGTGTCTCTAGTATTTGCACCGGTGACCCATGCTGCAACAAATGCTGCACCCGGCTTTAGCGTGTCGCCAGCCCAGCTGCTTATGACGATCAATCAGGCAAAACCCTCGCAGGAGACTATTGTAACCGTCAGCAATGACTACAATACGCCCCTCCGTCTCGACGTGGAAGCAAAAGCAATTGACGAATCAAGCGCACGGCTTGTACCTGCCGGTTCGCTCGATAGTACGTTTGCGGCGGCGCTGAACCTATCGGCAACGCAGTTGACGGTTCCGCCGCACGGTAGCGCGCAGCTGAAAGTTGCGGTTCGTAACACCTCTGAGTTATCGCCCGGCGGTCACTATGCGAGCATTGTACTCACACAGCGGGTAGACAGTAGCGCTATCCCGGCTTTGCGCCCGGCAGTTGCTGTGAACCTGTTTGTTATTAAGAGCGACGGGGTGCGAACCGACCTACAGCTTGTATTGGTGGAAACAAAGCACACCATATTTACGTTGCCTAGTAGGGTTACCCTAACATTCGCAAACCAGGGCAACACGCATGTCGTCCCCAGGGCAAGCGTCGGAATCTATAGCGATGACGGCTCGGTGCTATACAGCCAGGCAGTATTTAATCTAAACTCGGTGCCAATTTTTCCAGGCAAAGAAGCTTCGTTTGTCGGCCAGACGAAGTCGCTCGAAAAAACGTTATTACCGCACCACCTACGAATGCACATAATGTATCGGATTGACGGCTCCGATATCGAGTGGATGCAGCAATCTCAGTTTTGGTACGTACCACCGCTCGGTGTGGTCTTGGTCGGTCTCATTTGTGGTCTACTCTGGTGGCAGCGCCGACTCGTTAGGCGATTTCTAAGGCTATGTATACGCACCGGAAAAGCCGCCACCCGTTTTCTAGAGAAGTTATGGCGCAAAGTAGCATCGAAAAAGGTGCCGCATACTGCCAAGCGGCATCAGGTCGTCAGCCAGTCTGCCGTCGAGGCTCATCATACCATCGCACAAGCCCAGGTGCGTCAAAAAGCTTCCCGTGTGCTTGCGAGCTCGCTGCTCAGCAAACCAGAACCACCCATGGCGAAAAAGACTATACCAATCAAGGTAGTAGCCCCACCAAAACCGTCGGAACCAGACACCTCGCGCAAGAAAGATCCGATAGGTCGCACCAAGGTGACTCGGGTAAAAGCGAAGACACCGAAACCGATCAAAACGAAGACGACCGAATCGAAAAAATCGGCAAAAGCAACGAAAAAAGTTAAATCGACTTCCGCTGCCACGGGAAAACCACTGAAGGCAACGACATCGTCGTCGAGCAAAAAACGGAAAAAAACCGCAGCCAATCGCTAAACGCGCCGACATTGGTCCATCATCAGATATAAAGCTTGAGCGAGATGCTCTTCGGGCGTATAATGATACACGTCACTATGACAGAGACACGTGTAAAACGGATCTTCTTAGCGGCATTGCTCGCCATAGTCGGCTTTGTCGCCTTTTTTGCTGTGCCCGTTCATACTGATGCCGCTATCAATTCGCAGATTAACTTCCAAGGTAAACTCACTAATCCTGACGGTACCAATGTCACTGACGGCACCTATTCGATCGTTTTCAGTATCTACACTGTCAGCACCGGTGGTACGGCCGTATGGACTGAGACCCAGTCTTCAGTCGCGGTGAGTGATGGCATATTCCAGGTATCGCTCGGCAGCGTCGCAAGCTTACCGGGGAGCGTTGATTTTAACACCAGCTCAATCTACCTTGGTGTCAAAGTTGGCTCGGATGCTGAGATGACGCCGCGCATCCAATTCACTGCTACCCCATATGCCTTTAACGCCGATGAGATAGATGGCCTGGATTCTGCTAATATCGTTCAGCTTGCTCAAGGTGTGCAAGCTGATAGTTCGACCACCAATGCCTCACTGGCTATCAATAAGACAGGCACTACGGCCGCCATTGCCACCTTCCAGCGTGGTGGTACCACCGTTTTTAACGTGAAGAATGATGGTTCTATCCTGGCTCAGAACCAAGCCGATTCGACAACGGCGTTTGTCGTCCAGGCTGCCGGCTCCGGTCCGGTCCAGCTAACCGTCGACACTGCTAACGACAAGGTTATTATCGGTTCTGCTACCACTGATACTAATCAAGTACTGCTCCAGCCAGACTCCTTTAGTACCTTTGCCGACACCGCTAGCTGTAGTACAACAAACAACCAAGGCGCAATGTACTACAATACCGCTACCGGCACGATGCGTGGCTGTATCAATGGCAGCTGGGAGGACTTGCTGTCTACTGGCGGGCTTGGCTTGATGGCATTTGGCGTTATACCGGATTCTGCAAACGCTACGAGTCCCGGTGAACTCGCCGGTATTACGCAGGCAAATAGTCCCTGCAAAGTCTACTGGTCAGCAGCGCAGCAAGTCACCGTCGCACCATGCTACGCCTATTCGGGCGGTCGCAAGGTTACCGTCCCGCTGACTACCTTGTCTACAACAGGAATTACTGCTAGTCGTTATACAAACATCTGCCTAAATAGTAGCGGAACGCCTGTTATCATGGACACGACCGGTACCGCTACCGATGCTGCGAGCGTCAAACCGGCATGGAGCGTCAACAACCCACTGCTCTGCCTGGCTACGCTCCAGATAAGTACTACGGCCGGCAATATTACTAATGGTAAAATTTACGACGTACGCACATTCACGACGACCGACAAGACCTTTGCTACGAGCAATACTGCGCTGGGACTCGGTTTTGCCGTCATCCAATCGACTGCAAATCTTGTGACGACTACGACCACAGCTGCAACGGCCAACATCCGTGGCGTCGTCGTCGCCTACAGCGGTGCTACCAGCACGACGACGGCGAATGTCATCATCGCCACAAACGGACCGCAGTGGGTCAAGGCTACGGGCACTTCAACTGTCGCCCAGTGGGTGCAAACTTCCGGAACCGCCGGTTATACTCAAACGACGGGCACCGCTTTCACCACGACCTTTGCCAACCTTGGTGTTGCTACCCGCACAATCGATACTACCTGTACGTCAAATGCAACCTGCCAGTATTCGCAGTTCCTAAATCCGCTTACACTGCGCTAATGTCACGTACTGCTCGTTTGCTCGTCGCTACGGGAGCCATTTTACTCATCTGTGTGGGTTCTGCTACGGCTTGGGTAATGACGCATCGGGAGGCACCTCTTCTGCCGCCTAGAATTACCGAGCAGGCCTCGTTCGTTATGTACGTACCAGGTTCTGATTGGCAGACGGATGCTGAAGAAGCAACCATCAGGAATGGTGTCTTAACTCTCCATGCTTCTCGGGGCAACGACAGCCTCATCATCACCCAACAGGCAATCCCGGAGGTGTTCGATGATGTCCCTCAGTATTACCCACAGCTCATCAGCCGCCTGAACAAATATGCCAGTTTTGGTACGGTAAACGGTACGGTGTATCTTACTAAACCTAAAGAGTTGAATGGTCAGCAGCAGGCCGTACTTAGTAATAATGGGACACTCCTTTTCGCTCACCCGAGTCATAACCTTGATAGTGATAGTTGGCGGCGTTTCTTCAATAGCCTGATCATAGTCAAGCCGACAGATTAATCTCGTACGCTATTACTTTGCAAGGGCGCGTGAGATACTAGAAAGATGAAGTTGCTCTACATCGGTGATGTCATGGCTGAGCCGGGTATACGCGCCGTGGAAACGGTATTGCCTCGCCTCGTGCGTGATGAGGCAATAGATTTTGTGGTGGCTCAGGCCGAAAACGTGACGGCAGGGAAGGGGATGAAACCAGATGACATGCAGCTGCTCAAAGCAGCCGGTGTGCAAGCCTTTTCGGGTGGCAATCACACGTCATCTCTGGCAAGCCTAACCCCGTTCTTGGAAGACACGGCGGAGCCGGTGGTGGGTCCGGCCAATATGGTCGACTGTCCGGGGCCGGGCTACAAATTGGTTCCGGCGGCAAAGGGTAGTGTGCTTGTGGTGAGCATGCTCGGCAGCATCGTCGGTAAACAGGCGGATATTGCCATGGAAAATCCGCTGAAAAAAATCGATGAGATACTAGCCACCGTGCCGCGTGAGTCCTACGTCGCAAGCGTCGTAAATCTACACGGCGACTTTAGCAGCGAGAAGGTTGTCTTTGGCCACTACCTGGATGGCCGGGCCAGTCTGGTGGTCGGCGATCACTGGCATGTGCCAACCTCGGATGCGCAAGTTCTGCCGAAAGGCACCGCGCATGTAACCGATGTCGGTATGTGCGGCTCGCTTGATTCGTCGCTCGGCGTGACTTTTGCCAGCATAATCCCGCGCTGGCGTGACGGCTACCAAACGCGTAACGAGTTGGAGCGCACCGGTCGCATGCAGTTCAATGCGCTGCTTGTCGAAGTCGATGAAGCAACGGGTCGGGCTAACTCTGCTAGCCATGTTCGGAGAGTCTGGCAGCTGTGAGCAAACGACGACCCTACCAAAAGCGTGTACTGACGATGCTTGCAGGTGCCGCCTATCTGGCGGCCTCATTCGAATGGCTTGTACTGCTGGCGATTGCGTTGCCGGGCTTCTTCGATTCGTCGCTTGGCCATACTATCTTTCCTCAGTACTCTGCCTTACCACCGTCTCCCGAACCAACTGAGGCGACCCAAGTGCCCTCCACGTTCATCGCTGGCCTTACCATCGTAGCCGGGCTATTGCTGATTGGGCTTGTCATTTACATCATTGTCATGCGCTACATACCAACTATGTCGAGATCGGCGAGCAAAGTCGTTCATGTAACTGCCCAAAAAGCGGTACCCGTTATTACGCATAAACCCGCCGAAGCACTTCCAGCTCGTCGCCGCAAGCGTCTGACCGCGCGGCTGGTGCTGTGGATTAAACTCACTGTTGTCGTCTTGCCGGTGGTAATCTTTGCGTTTGTGCATCTGGCGCGGCAGACGCTCGGTACCCAGCTTGCGCTTCTGGCCCAAAGTCTGCTGGCACTGTTTGCCCTCGGCGGCTTTCTGTGCCAGCTGGCCCTAGCCCGGCAGTGGCGGGTGAATGAGGCAGATATCGCCTAAACCCTCTGGTCAGCATTACGTTCATCCGTTATAATCACCACTGTTCTGCACCTTGCAGCCTTTTACCAAAATTCCAATCCAAGGAGCCTATAGGCGACTGAATGGAATTTTGAGAGGAGAAGCGTAGTCGTAGGTCGAAGCTTTTGTCCTTTAGGGCAAAACGAGACAATGGCGTACGCTTGGACGCCGGGGAGTGGCGCAGTCCGGTAGCGTGAGGATTGCCAGTGGCAATCCGCAAGGCGACTTTCCGATGAAAGCTATGCTTTCAATCGTGAAATCGTGGGGTCGCGGAACGTGACCGCGGTTTGGACCAACCGCGTGAGTAAATGGTTCAAAAGCATATTACAATTTCAATTGTCGGGGAGTGGCGCAGTCCGGTAGCGCACGCGGTTTGGGACCGCGGGGTCGCAGGTTCAAATCCTGTCTCCCCGACCACAGTAAAATACCTCAGCATTGCTGAGGTATTTTACTGTGTTTGAGGCACGGATTTTGGTTCTGCGATAGGAATTTTGCGGAGCAAAAGGCCGTAGTCGCATGGGTCTTGGAGCCGGAGCTCTCGCAGGAGTTTGCTCCGAGAAAGATTCGGCGGATAAAGTACGTAGTACGCTAATCCTGTCTCCCCGACCACAGAAAAAGCCTGGCAAAAACCAGGCTTTTTCTGTGCGCTAGATGTATAACGGGATTACTTCCAATCTGTTTTGCCGAGCTGGTAGGTCCAAATGAGCGCATCAACTAACCACCAGATACCGAATGCGCCGAGGGTAACGAGCTTCAAGATACCAAGGCCGACTTCACCCTTATACATGAGGTCGGCGCCGATCCATCCTAGCGACCAGCTGATAACAGTTCCGGCTAGCAAATATTTCCAATTGTTTTCCATCGTATCCCCTCCTTATAGTTTATATTTACATTGTAGCACCCTAGATTATTCAGCTAACAGATATGGAAAATACGGTTCGATTGCGGTACAATTCCCCCGTTATATCGTAATCGGGGTGTGGCGCAGCTTGGCAAACGCGCAGCGTTCGGTGAGAACTGCCAGTGGCAGTTTGCAAGGCCGGAAGCCTGGCCGGCGAATG
>CAYWOA010000003.1:0-19331 GCA_964459795.1 uncultured Candidatus Saccharibacteria bacterium
GCCGCCCGGAAGATTATGGAAATGACCGAAAATGTCGGCGTGGACGCGGCCCTCGAGTGTGTTGGACTCGATAATTCGATGGCGACATGCGTCCTTGCAACTCGCAGCGGCGGCATGATCGGCGCTGTCGGGGTGCCGAACTACAAGAATTTCCAGTACCAGAGTATTTTCTGGAAAAATGTCGGTATCCGCGGCGGTGTGGCGCCCGCTCGGCAGTATATTCCGGAGCTGCTGGATGATGTACTAGCCGGCCGTATCAACCCCGGCAAGGTGTTTGACCTGACGACTGATCTCGATCATATTGCCGAGGCCTATGCTGCTATGGACGAGCGGCGGGCTATTAAATCATTAATAAACGTGAGTGAGGTATGACGATGAGCGATTGGACAGAGCAAGAACTAGCTGAAGCGAATAAAGAGGACCTGTACATCGCGGCGCCGAATGAAGATGGTAGTATGCACGCGCCGACATGGATCTGGATGGTAGAAGCCGGAGGTGAGCTGTACTGCCGCAGCTACAATGGCAAATCTGGCCGCTGGTACACGGCCGCGCGGCGGGCCGGCCAGGGGCATGTGCGGTTTGGCTCTGTCGAAAAGGACGTACGCTTTGATTTCGTTGACGACGAGGCGATAAATAGGGCTATCGACGAAAGCTACCAGCGCAAATACGCCGGCAGCCCCTATCTGGATGGCCCTTTGAGTGAACCGATGCGTAGTGCAACGGTGCGGCTACTGCCAAGAGAGGAAAGATGATGAAGTATACAAAAAACGGTGAAATAGCGACAACAAAAGGTCCGGCCGAGTGGTTTACGGGTGATGTCTATATAGATACCACCCGTACTCCCGATGAGCAGTCGGCGATTGGTGCGGCACACGTGCGGTTTACGCCTGGCGCTCGCACCGTTTGGCACCGCCATCCCAAGGGGCAGACACTGTACGTGACAGACGGCGTTGGCTATGTGGGCTACCGAGACGGTCGTGTCCTAGAAATTCGGCCCGGTGATGTCAGCTACACGGAGCCGGACGAAGAGCATTGGCACGGCGCCGCGCCAGCTCATCACATGGCGCACGTTGCGATGCAGGAAGCCGACGAACACGGTGAGGTCGTCACCTGGCTAGAGCCGGTGCCTGACGATACTTACGCTGCAAGGCTCTCCTAACCTCCTGAGCCCAGCCGAAGGGCCTCCTCATTTCACCTCAAGCCCCCGGCTTGATACGAGCTACTTTTCTTCCCGCAAGAAAAGTAGCCAAAAGAGCTCGGCCAGAAGCTCCGCCACTCGGTCGACATGTTGTCGATGCGTACAACCGGTGTGCATGAACGCTTCGCTAAGTGCACACCGCCCCTTCGGGTAAGTTGTACTATCGACCAACAGTACGAGCCGCGTGGCTACGCATGGCCATCCTAGCTGCAAGTAGTCTGAGCGAAGCGAACGAGGCGGCAGCCGAGCTTTAGGGAGGGGGGGAAGCTGCAGCTCGAATTTACTTCGAGCAAAGCTGGAGGGGTGTGCCCCTCCTAATGAATCAGCGAAGCGAATCGGTGCTATGCGCCGGCTTTAGGGGGGGTGGAAAAGCCGCGCGAATTCATTTCGCGCGGCTGAGGAGGGGCTTCTGGCCCCTCCTTTATATCAGCGTTTGCCAGTAGTACCAGAAGCGCCACAGGATGAGGGTGACAATGGACAGCAACCAAAAGACGAGAATATCAGCGTGATGTTGCTGAATAAAGCGATTAATACGCGCCAGACTGCCGTGCAGGCGGATATGCTCTGCCCTGATGCCGTACAGCAAAATGTACCAGAAACAAACGATGACGGCCAGCCAAGTGAGCATGCAATACGGACAGAGGTGTTTAATGACGAGGAGGCTCTGAAACATAAACCAATGCACAAACGTAACGCCGAACAACAGGCCGCCCTGCAGCCCCAGCCAGAACCACCGTTTGAAGCGGGCGCCAGCCAAAATGGCCACACCCACAGTAGCGACGACGACGAATGTGATGAGGCCGAAAAGCTCATTCGGCACGCCGAAAAAGACGTGGCCCTGCCAGACATCCATATTGGCGCCGCAACCGATGATGGGGTTCAGGTCGCAGGCGAGCTTGGCGGCGGGATGCTTGAGATGATCGATCTCCTCGATTGAGAGCATGAGCGAGGCGAACGTACCAAGCAGCCCTGCCCCGATGAGGAGCCACGGTGCGTAACGCTCGAGCCAGTTTAGGTACTTTGTGTGCGCCTGCCCATTCATGTGAGGGTGTCCTGCGGCTGAAGCAACTTGTTTCTTCTCGGCTTTATTCATAAACAACCTATGATATTTCTCATTTTTTACTTGCCATATACTTATTCCTAGTTTTCATAAAGAGGAGCTACTCCTCTTTCGGGCGACACATCTCTTCGTTCGTGCCAGCCCTAACTGGCCGGCCTTGCTCATTATGTCATGCTCCATCCTTCGTCCCCATCATTCCTAATTACTACATTGCCCGGTACTCGTTGCTGCAATCGCCGTGGCAGCTTTCGAAAGCTGACTCGATACCTGGCGGCTGGTCAGTACATAACCGACGTTATTGTACGTTGTTGAGGTGGCGAAAACAACGCCGCGGACACGCCCATTGGTGTCGACCATCGGTCCACCGGAGTTGCCCGGGACGATATCGGTTTGCACGCTATAGATGAGACGCAGGGTGCGGCTTTGGCCGTAAATGTCCTGACCAAGGGCGGTAAATTCGTCGAGTACGACACCAGGCTGCACCGTATAGTCACCGCCTCCCGGGAACCCAAGTGCGAATGTCTTCGTGCCGCTCTCGGCTGCTTCGGTGCTCATGCTGAGCGGCTTACCGGCAAGATTCGTTGTTCGCAGGACTGCGATGTCGTTTTTGGGGTCAAACTCGACAACAGTCGTGTTGTGCGTGCCATTCGCATCGATGACTTTGGGACTGCGTACACCGGCGACGACATGCGCATTGGTTACCACGTGGTTGGGGCTGAGTACCCAGCCGCTCCCATCGACGATACCGCCGCAGCCGAGACCCTCTATCTTGACGACCGATGGCTGAACCCGCGCCAGCATGGCGGCGTAGGTCGTTTTACTGGGCAAGCTGAAGGTTGCAGACGGCGATGGTTCCCGGCCGGCAAAGACCTGCGGCGAACCGTTGGGGTCGATGAGCTTATTGAGGCTGCTGAGCACGCTACTGGCCGGCGGCATCTGGCGCTCCAAGATGCTGATGATGCGCGAATCTTTCATGTCTGCCTGGAGCGCAGAAGCCGGTGCGAGCTGGAAAAGCGCATTTGCCAGCCATACTCCGAGCAGAAGCGTGATGACCGAGACGATTGAACCGAGCCCGTTATCGATGTGTTGGACGGGTTTATTACTGATGGAGAATTTGATGCGCAGGGCGATGATTTCGCCCAGGGTCATAAATGTAAAACAGACAGCCAATAGTACGGCCAATCCCACTACGGGTTTCAGGGCACTATCGATGTGTGTCATTAGAGCACTCGACAGCACCGAGCCAGGATACAGGCCAACCACGAAGCCGATAGTTGAACCAAGCTGGCGGATAAAGCCAATCTGATAGCCCCTGAACACCGAGACGAGGCACAAGAGTACGATGGCAATATCAACGAAAGGTATATGCATAGACGTACGCTCTATTTTACATGAATATCGACGTGCCCGGTCGCATCGTCATCTGCTGCGGGCTGCCCACTATCCTTCGTGCCGATGAGCCGGAAACGGTCGCGGGCATGGATGCCGAGTGCAATGATGAAAAGCAGGCCCAGGAAGACGACGTAAGTGGCCCTATCGATAAGGCTGGCGGTGACAATCGCTTGGGTTGAGACGTGGTGGATACCTTGCGCAAACAGCAGGAACGCTTCACGGATGCCGATACCATCAGGCGTAATCGAAACGAACAGGGCAAAGTTTGCGGCGCCCGTGTACGACACCAGCTGCCCAAGCGATACTTCCGTGCCGGCTGCTCGAAGCGCAAAGTAGTAGCGGATGCCAATAAACATAATCTGGAGGAGCGTGAAACCAATGAGGCTGGTCATAAGAGGTGCGGTGATGTGGAATGAGCTATGGTTTCGCTGTCGCCCGGCTGTCCATCTGATGACGAGCCCGCTAATGCCAGCGGCGACCAGACAGGCCAAAATAGTCTGCCACCACGGCCTGGCACCGACCAGGAGGAAAAAAGCGCTAAAGACCGCGTAGATGCCGTAGTACAGTAGTGTCGCTAGAAAATAGGCGCGGAGTTTGACCTGGTGTTTTGTTTTCAGGTAGGCAGCCCTAACGCCCGGTCCACTCTGGAGCGGCCCGAAGAAGTTGGCGATGGAAGAGTAGATAGTGAGTAGCCAGTTTTCGACTGTGCCAAGACGTTTGCCGGTCATCTGTACGAGCACTTGGTAGAGCGCTGCCAGCGCGGTGATGCCACAGAAGTTGGCGATGAGGATGCCAATGAGCCATGGCCATTCGGTGTGCCGCAGCTCACTTAGGTACTGGGGGTGGGCCTGAAAGTATCTGACAAACGCGGTAGCAGTCAGGACGAGGATCACGACTGATACGATCGCTCTGACTGTGCTTTTTCTCATGGAAGTATCGTAGCATACGGACGTAAGTGAAAAGTAGCAAGCTGAAAGTTGAAATCGAGAATTGAAAATTGAGAAATGATTAATGGCGTCCGTGCCTTTGCTATAATTAAGCAGAACGTGAAAAAAACGGGACTAAGTCGTAATTTGCTGCCACTTCGGGTGCGCTCATGGATTGGTTCGCGCTGGTTTTGGCGTGTATCGGTCTGTCTTTTTGCCGTGCAAGCGATGTTTGTTGCTGTCGCTGGTCGTTTCTCGATGGCGTTTGACGAGTATTATCATCTCGGTGCGATACAGGCGTACGCCAAAACGTGGTTTCCCTGGCAGATTCAGCAGCCGTCTGGGCCGGCTGAGCTTGGTGCGCTGACAGCCGACCCGTCGTATTTGTACCACTACTTGATGAGTTTTCCATATCGGTTTATTCGTCTCTTCACCGATAGCCAAGTGTCTATTGTGATAACGCTTCGGTTGCTCGATGTCGCCATCGTCATCATCGGATTATTTGCCTATCGTATGTTACTCCTTAGGCTTGGAACGCCGCGCTGGGTGAGCCACCTCATACTCGTTTTCGTTATGTTCCTGCCAGTGGCGCCATTCCTGGCGGGTCAGCTGACTTATGACACGCTACTTTTCACGATGACGGCAGTGACACTACTGGCGGTTGTGTGCCTGGTCGATGCGGTGGATCGAACTCACAAACTACCGCTTGGGCTGACGCTGATTTCTGTGGCCCTGCTAATGCTGTCGTCGCAGGTGAAGTACGCTTTTCTGCCGATCGCCGCTGCCGCCGGGGTGTTTCTGGGTTGGGTCATCATTCGGCAGGTGCGGTCCGGCAAACTGTCTCTGCCTAAAGTATGGCAGGAGTGGCGCACCGCCGCCCGAACCGGCATGGGCGTGGTAGCTATCCTGCTTGTGCTCGTCAGCGGCGCTCTTTTTGTCGCCCGCTACGGTCAGAATCTTGTACGCTATCACCACCCAGTACCAGCCTGCGATGTGGTGTTGTCGAACCAAGAATGCAGAGCTTTTAATCCGTATGAACGCGACGACAACTACCGTAAGCTCAACTCGAAAGCGCTGCTGACAACCCAGGATAAGCTCACCTACCCGTTTCTGTGGTTCAACCAGATGATGCGTGAGACATATTTCGCGGTTGGTTCACTCGAAATTGGCTACCCCACGGGTGCGCCACTGCCCATCTCCTACGCAGTGGGCTATAGTGTCGCCGTAGTCAGCCTAGTGCTTATCGTCACTCAGGCTCGCCGGCTCTGGCGGCGTGGACCGTATGAGCAGCTGTTGATGAGCGTGCTACTGCTGTACGCTGCGGTGCTTTTTGCCACGAATCTCAAAGCGTTTCTGAAAACTGGCTACCCTGTTGCCATCCACGGTCGCTACCTGTTGCCGCTGTTCCCGGTGATTGCCTATCTGGCCTACCGAGCATTCCAGCTCTTGCCGCGGTGGTTTCATAGACACCGCTACCAAATACTGCCCATTATTGCTGCTGGTGTGCTGCTCCTAACGGCGTACGGCGGCGGCATCACGCCGCTTATTATCCGTTCGTCAGATAATTGGTTCTGGTCGCATGCTGTTCCGGTCAGCCGGGCGCTACGCAGTGCGATGTGGCCACTCATTGTGCGCTAAGCGCTTCGACTCAAAATCTTTACTCAGCGACGTACTGCCGGCGAGCGAGCTCGAGCTCTTTTTCGTGCATAATTCGGTTGATACGGACGAGATCGGCGATGACGCCGAGCGTGTAGCTGATGAGGGCGCCGATGAGGAAGACGCTGCCGAAAATGAGCGACTGAATGTGTCCGCCAGATTCATAATCGAACACGCCCCATAAGAAGCGGCCAAACGGAACAATACCGAGCACCAGCAGTACTGTGCCAAGTGACAGAAAGAGCGCATACGGCCTATACATAACAAAGGCGCGGAAAATCGCTGCCCCGGAACGCATGACATGCTCCGCGCTTGAATTGAAGAGGCGTGAGTCACGAGTTCTGGGGTTTACCTCGATCTTGATACTCTCGATGGCGATGCCGCTATTGCCCGCTTGGATAAGCGTCTCCATGGCATAGCTGAAGCGGGTGACAACATTGAGTTTAAACGCGGTATCGCGGCTGTAGGCACGGAAGCCGCTCGGGGCATCGGGTAGTTTAGTACGGGCGGCTTTATTGAGTGTCCAGGTACCGATTTTCTGAAATAGCTTCTTGCTCGGCGAAAAATGTGCGATATTACCGACCTGTCGGTCGGCGATTACCATATCGGCTTTGCCGCTGAGGATCGGCTGGATGAGGCGTGGGATGTCCTCGCTCGGGTACTGATTATCGCCATCAGTATTGACGATGATATCAGCACCGAGTTTCAGGCAGTACAATAGGCCATCTTGAAATGACTGAGCCAGGCCGCGCCGCTGTGGGTGCTGCACAAAATGTTTGACGCCAAGCCCGCGGGCGATCTCGACGGTTTTATCATCGGATCCGTCATTAATCACAACGATGATAATCTCGTCGATGCCATTGATTTTCTTCGGCATCGTAGCCAGCACGGCCGGCAAAGTTTTCTCTTCGTTGAGACACGGTATCTGAACGCACAGGCGCATAGAACAACTCCTTTACTTCTCCTCTCATGGTAGCACGATAGGCGTTAGGCTGCTACAATGGCATACACTATATGGATCAGTTTAAGGCACAGCGCGTGGTAGTCGTGGGGACTGGGTACGTCGGGCTCGTGACGGGTACGTGCCTAGCGCATGTTGGGCATGATGTTACCTGTGTCGATATCGATGCTGATAAGGTGAGGCGTATGCAGGCCGGCGAGGTGCCAATATATGAGCCTGGTCTTGAGTCGCTTTTTCGGGAGGCACTTGCTAGCCGTCGCTTGGGGATGACAACTGATTTAGCCGAAGCGGTGGCCAAGGCTGGTATCGTGTTTCTTGCCCTGCCGACGCCGCAAGGTGCTGATGGTGCGGCCGATCTCAGCGCGGTGCTCGCAGTGGCCGATACGCTTGGTCCCCTGCTGCGCCGCCCGACGGTGGTTGTTACCAAGAGTACCGTGCCGGTCGGGACTGGCGACAAGATTGCCGCTAATCTGCGCGCAAGCAGTAATGTCACGGTCGATATTGTGTCGAATCCGGAATTTTTGCGCGAGGGTCTGGCCGTGCAGGATTGTTTGCAGCCGGATAGGATTGTTATCGGCACCTCAAGCAAGTCTGCGATGAAGCTCATGCGGCAGCTGTATGCGCCCTATATCAGTCGTCCCGAGCAACTTGTTGAGATGGACCTACGCTCAGCGGAGCTGACCAAATATGCTGCCAATTCGTTTCTGGCGATGAAAGTCTCGTTTATCAATGAAATTGCCAATTTATGCGAACGCGTTGGGGCTGATGTCGAAGCGGTGCGGCGCGGTATTGGCCCAGATGAGCGTATAGGCAGTAAGTTTCTCCAGGCCGGTATTGGATATGGCGGCAGCTGCTTTCCGAAAGACGTCGAGGCACTGTTGCACACCTCGCGGGAGAATGACTATGCCTTTCATCTGCTCGAGAGCATCGTCACGGTCAATCAGCGGCAAAAGCTGCGCCTGTATGATAAACTCCTCGACTACTACGATGGTGCCCTGCAAGGTAAACACTTTGTGCTCTGGGGGCTGGCGTTTAAACCCGATACCGATGATATCCGCGAATCGCCGGCGCTGTATCTCATCGAGCTACTACTCCAAGCGGGGGCTTCTATTACCGCGTACGATCCACACGCGGCAGAGAACGTACGGCGGCAGCTGGGTGACCGGGCGGGGCTTAGCTATGCTGATGATAAATATGGAGCGCTCAGCGGCGCTGATGCCCTGCTGATTGTGACGGAATGGCAGGAATTCCGTGATGCTGATCTGCAAAAAATACAGGCTGGGCTCAGTCAATCAGTCGTCTTCGATGGGCGCAATATTTACGACCCTGCCAAAATGAAAAAGCTCGGTTTCAGCTACACCTGCATTGGTCGAGCTTACCTGGATTAAAACAACGCCGCCCTCTACCTGCCGCACACGAGTAGTGTATACAAATAAAAACACCGCCGACATATGTGGGCGGTGTTTTTGCTCGCTTTAACTACTAGCTGTAGTTGTTCGGGCGCGGTGGGCGGGGCTCCATAGGACGGGCCTCATTCACGATGATGGTGCGGCCATTCAGCTCGCTGTTGTTCAGCTTATCCATCGCTGCTTTAGCTGCGGCGTCATCGTCGAATTCGACGAAGCCGAAGCCCTTGCTGCGGTTGGTTTCGCGGTCGATGATGACCTTTGCTGATGCAACTTCGCCGAACTCGCTGAAGAGCTCTTGAAGTTTGGCGTCGTCAACTGCCCACGGCAGTGAACCGACAAAAAGTTTGGTTGCCATTTTGTAGCTAACCCTTTCTTCTGGTTGTCGCTGGAGGTAATGCCCAAAAGCCGGGATTAGCTGCGCCTCTCACATCGAACTTACTTGTTAATCTTTCCTAGAACCTGGATCATCGAAATTGTTTCGGCGTTCCCTTTTTCGCAGCCTTCTAGTACCCCCAGCGTACCATGTTTTAGTATTTACCACAATGACGAAAATGACCGAAGTTATGCGGCCACAAAACCTGGTTCTGTAATATATCTCTCAGCAAAGCATGAGGGGTATGAGTTACACTGATTTCCAGTACGCGTTTGATATCCAGGGCCGAAACGCCACGTCAGTAACCATAATCGTAGAAAGGAGCTCTCGCCCATGAAACGATTACACATACTCACAAAACCAACAAAAATTGCAGATTTGGCCGCAATGGATATTCAAGCTGATGAAGATCGATGGCTGCTCGAAGCTGAGCACGAAAAGATCCAGATCAAGCGACACCGCCACTTTAAGCATCGGCTCGCATCCTAGATATGGCCTCCTGTCGCTGCTAGGGCATTAAAAAACGCGCTTGTGCCGGCCGATGAGGAAGACGGTCAGAGTCACGATGACGGAGAAACTGACCACCGCAATGAATGCCGTCGTGTCGTGCTGGAATGGCAACCGGATGTTCATGCCATATAGACCGAAGAACATGTTTGGTATCGCGACAGCGAGCGTGGCAATGGTGAGCAGCTTCATGGTTTCGTTCAGGCTGTTGGAACTGATGGACGAGTGAGCGTCGCGGACACCGATGATGGCTTTGATGTTGCTATTGCAGTTTTCGAGCGACTGCTCGTTGCTGAGCAGCAGATCTTCGACCAGGTCCTGGTCTTCCTCGAATAGCTTCAGGTGATGGCCTAGCAGAAGGCGGCGCAGGATGGCGTTGTTCGGCTGCAACGATGTAGCGAATTCGTTGAGCTCGTCCTCGATCAGTACAAAGTCGACAAAATCTTGGTTGGTAAGCTTATGCTCACGCAGACGTGAGCGCACTGCTTTAATCTTCCGGCTGGTTTTGGCGATGAGCGTGTCGTACTGCTCGGTGATACGCTGGAGCATGAGCAATACAAGCTTGGTTTTTTGAGTTGTGGCGACATCGATCCGTCCGCTGATGAGCCCCTCGAGCGCTGGTATAGGCCGCGAAGACACGGTGATGGTAGTTGTTTTGGTGATTGCGATGAGCAGTGGGATGGTCTCGAAACTGCCGTCAGACTCCTTGTGAGCGTAGCGTATGAAGATGTACGTCTGACCACTTTCTGTCTCGAGGCGTGACATTTCGTCTTCGTCGAGTGCGTCGTGCAGGTTCCCCGGATCGAGATCGAATTGCTCAATCAAGCCGGCAAGTTCCGTTTCTGTCGGCGCGATGGCATGTACCCAGCACCCCGGTTTGAAACCCTGAAGCTCCTGCATGTCACTGCCCCGCAAGCTGCGGTAAAAATATTTGACCATAGAAATTATCCTTGGTTAGTTACTCTTAGGCCGTATTGTACCGCATTTATTGGTAAGTCAGAACCCCTGCTGCAGGAGCATTACGTTGATACTTTATACACAATTGTACAAATTGTGCGCGATATCATTGCATAAGAGAAAGATTGGCGTACCATGGTTGAGTATATGCGGTTCGTGAGCTTACACGGTCCTGGGGAGGCTGTCTCTTTTTCGGAAGCCTTGGCGCGCGGAATCCCGCCAGACGGTGGGCTTTATTACCCCGAAGACGTTCCTCTGTTGAGCCCTGAGCAAGTTGCGTCTTTGCCAGAGCTCGATACGAAGGCGATTGACCGGCTCATGCTTGGATCGTGGCTAGGTGACGAAGTGACCCCAGATGAGCTTGCGAGCATCGTCGATACTGCTGCCACATTTCCGACCCCGGTTTGTAAGGTTGCGGATAAATATGTGCTCGAACTATTTCATGGTCCGACGCTTGCTTTTAAAGATGTCGCTGCGCGGTATCTGGCCGCACTTATTAGCCATTTCAATGCGAAAAGCGGGCGAATATCTACCGTTCTGGTGGCGACCAGTGGTGACACCGGCGGCGCGGTAGCTCACGGCTTCGGCGACGTACCTGGTGTGCGGGTCGTCGTACTGTATCCGAAGGGCCGTGTCAGTGAATTGCAACGGGAGCAACTTCGGCGCACGGCCAATAATGTACACACCGTTGAGGTTGACGGCGATTTCGATAATTGCCAGGCACTCGTAAAACAGGCGTTTGCCGACGCGCCGCTGGCCGAAGAGGCCGGTTTGACCTCGGCGAATTCTATTAGCATCGGCCGGCTTATTCCCCAGACGCTGTACTATGCACGGGCCTACGCACAGGTGCCCCAGCCAAACTTGCGATTTGCGGTCCCCTGCGGCAACCTCGGTAATCTGACGGCCGGCGTTATGGCCCAGCAGATGGGAGTACCAATCAATTCGTTCTTGGCGGTTAATAATCAAAATGACGCGCTGTACCGTTACAGCAACCGTGGCTGGTATCGACCACTCAAGACTGTATCGACGATATCGAACGCTATGGACGTCGGTGCACCGAATAACATGCCGCGCCTTCAGCGACTCTTCAATGGTTCGGTTCGCCACTTACGTTCGGATATTCAGGTCGCACGAATCAGCGACCAAGAGACTGCCGCCACTATCGCTTCGGTGTATGCTGATACGGGTTATTTGCTCGATCCGCACACGGCAGTCGCCTGGAGCGGCTGCGAGGAATTCCCCGCTTACCGCCAACAAGATGTTGTCGTTGCGACAGCCTCACCGCTAAAATTTTCCGAAGAAATCGTCAAGCTAACGGGGATCAAGGTCGATAACAGTCACGAGCTCAATAAACTTCGAACGATACCAGAGCGATTCACCGAACTGCCAAACACGATTGAGGCGCTCGCTGCGTTTATCCGAGCTCTTGATAAGTTTTGATTACACCGGATTGTAGTCGGCAATCATCCAGTTAACACCGGGTACTGTCTTCGCCCACAGTTTTTTGTCCGATAGGGTGTGTTTTATGAACTTTCCTCGTCTTGCGACAGGATAATAGCAGCGTAGGGTGCGAGCTGGATGGTCGCCATGCCGCCACTCTCGGTCGTAACAAGCTCTAGCTCGGTTTCGTGGAAATCTGGGCTGTAACCTTTCCAGCTGCTATTGAAACGGACGTGCCAGGTACCGGCGCGCGGCAGATGCAGCTGATAAACACTGTGTGGGTTTTCGCCGAAATTTGCGACGATGATAACATCATCGCCTGGGCCGCCCTGACTCCAACGGTGATAGCCGATGACGCTATTATTGTCATCCTGATGAAACACCGCGGTGCACTGGCCGAGGAGGCCAGCGGTGTTGCCGTGCCTGTTGAGGCGCAGGTCAACGAGGTGCTGATGAGCAAGAACAATGCCACTATGCGTGTCGGCTTTTTCCCACTCAAGTTCTTGCCAATCATTGAAGCTACCTTCTTGCAAGAACTCCTGACCCTGCAAAAGCATCGGAATGCCTGGTGCAGTGAGCGTAACAGCGTCGGCAAGCAGTGTCTTTTCGCGTGCGAAAATGTCGGCGGCGTCGCCGCTGCTGGCGGCTTCATTGAGTCGTACAGAGCCATTGGCAGCGGTGTCATGCGAATCACTAAAAATGACTTTTTCGAACGCACTGCCGCTATATTGACGCTCCAACTCATAACGCAAACCGGCCAGGCTGCGGTTGCCACTAAGGCCAAGTGCGCTGCGCAAGGCGTGTGGAAATCCAAGTTCCCACTGCGCATCAAAAGCGCAACCGGAATCACTGCGCGGTTTAGTTAGGTAGGCGCTATTCGCGCAATCCTCGGCTATCATTATGCAATGCGGCTTTATTTTGTGGCCGAGCGTGACAATATCTTGGAGCAAATACCAGGCGTCAGGTATGTCGTGTACCTTGTCATTATCGTGCCCCTCAGTGTTTCTCATGTATATTGTGGAGTCGATTCGCAAGCCGTCCAGATGATACTCAGTTAGCCACATGGCAACATTGTCGAGAATGAATTGACGTACTTCTGGCCGCCCATAATCCGGACGTCCGCCCCACGGCGTGTCGCCGCGCGGGTCATTGTAGAAGTAGATGCCTCCGCGGCCATTTTCATTCCAGCCGTCGAATTGCCACAGATCGGTTTCATTCGAGAAATGGTTATAGACCACATCGAGGATGACCGCGATACCCTTTTGGTGGCACTCGCGTACAAACGTCAACAGCCCATGTCTTCCACCGTAGGCATTCTCAATAGAATAGATATGGTTTGGCGCGTAGCCCCAGCCGTAGCCGTGGGCCATGCTGGTGATAGGCATGAGTTCGACGGTGTTAATACCGAGTTTTTGGAGGTAGTCGAGCTTCTCTATTGCATCGTCGAATGTGCCGATGGTCGCGGCATCGGCGCGGTTAAACGTACCGACGTGGAGTTCGTATATAATCTGTTTTTCCTGTGGAATGGGGCTAAAGTCATCACCCTGCCAATCAAATTCTGTGTCGATGACGACCGAGGCGCCATTGTCGGAGGTCGTCAGCTGTCGGGCTCGAGGGTCGTTGCGGACAAGCGTTTTGCCGTCGGCAGTGGCGATGAGAAAGACGTAATTTTGGCCAGGCTTAACTGCTTTCAGGCGTGCTAACCAGTAGCCATCCTGTTCGTTCTCGAGTTCTACCTCTTTGCCTCCATTGACTGTTCCGGCAAGCTTCACAGTGCTTGCAAACGGCGCCCACACACGAAACTGCGTTGTGTCACCGTGCCGTGTTACGCCCAAATTCTTTTTTATCTGATGCGGCATATGCCACTCAGTATGAGAGCATAAGCGTTTCTGTGCAAGGCTTTGCTATTCTGAGCTTGCCGAAGCATCTTTCCTCCCTGTCATCTCGAGCGTAGTCGAGAGATCTCTTCCTGTCTTTTTTCGATTCCGGCGAAGCAGGACCCGCCTTACTTTTTCTGCCGAAGAAAAAGTGGGGTGATAGTGTAAGCAAAAAGTCTCGGCACGTCTCCACTCTCTCGGTGACTGTTGATGGCACGCTACAATGCGAAAACACTGCCTTCGTCGCATATTGTAGTGACTCACAACAGTTATGCCGGGAGGCTTCCGCAGTGCCCTTCGGCTTCATCGATTCAAATCAAAAACGACTTCGGATTGATTCCGAAGTCGTTTTTACCCTATTCAGGAAGGAGCAGACCAAGACGAGTGGGCGGCTATGCCGCTCAAGAGACCTGGCTCGATGAGGAAACCTATCTCGGTTTCCTCATAAGCCTTTAGTGCCCGAAGAAGCCGCGGCCAGTTTTGTCGGGAAGCATGACGGTACTTACTTTCTTCTTGGCCAGGGTTTCGATGACTTCTGAGTCTTTCACTGAGCCAGATGACGTCAAGATGGCAGTGATGCCGGCATCTGCCAGTACCAACGGCCCATCAGGGAACGGGAAGAAACTATCGCTGTAGGCGGCCGCTCCCTTCACGTCGTGGTCACGGGACGTTGCGCGGGTGACAGCCAATGTAGCAGCGCCAACGCGGTCTTGTTGTCCAACGCCGTTTCCGAGCAGCTTGCCATTTTTCACCAGACAAATGGTGTTGCTATTACTAGTCGAGCCAATTGCCCAAGCCTGCACGAGGTCGCATTCCTGTTGAGCGGACACTTTGCCGTGACGCTCGATGTAGTCGGCCTTCAAGTCAGCCACAAAGGTGTAATTGGGCTGCATGAGCATACCGCCACGGACATTACGTAGAATTGGTGTGGTTTCGAGTGACGATTTGTTCAGCTTTGCAAGCGCCGGGTTCGTCACGACGCGCAGCTTGGCGCGTCCAAGAATCTCCAAGGCTTCTTTGGTGACATCACTACCGACGACACCGTCGAGCAAACGATTCTGCCCTTTCGGCATATGGTGCGTCATGAGCGCGGTGGCGACAGCCTCGTCGATCGGCCCATTCAGCATGACAACACCGCCGAAGATGGCGATTTCGTCGCCCTCGAGCATCTTCTGAATGGCCTCCACTGCGGTGTCTGCCACTCCCGCACCGCAGGCATTGCCGTGCTTCACGCCGACGGCTATAAACGGTACCTGGCCGAAGTTCACGTCAAACCCAGCCGCTATATGGGTGACAGTTTGCAGTAGTCGGTGCATGTCAGTCTCATTTATATAGCTGAGCTCCCAGCCTTTTTGGTGTGTGAACTGGTCGAGGCCGAGTTTGTCGGCGGCAACCCGGTTGTCGGCGTACAGCCCAGCCGGTGTCTGCCACGGATTTTCACCGTATTTCGTCGGTGCAATGCGGCGGCCAATCCAGCCGGCAACAGCATCGCCGCCGTGGTACGTAGCCGAGATCATGATATAGCGGGCGCACTCGTATTCGGCGACGGCGCAAAGTTCGCCGCGGAAGGCTGCTTCGTCTGGTTTACTGTTTTTTAGCCACTCAAGTACCGCTACGCGTTGTTCGACCTTCGACAGGACAATCCGGTGGGCCTTAGCACCGGCGCGTAACATGGTTGGGCCGCCAATATCGGTCTTTTCAATCACGCTCTGGGGCGTCGCTTTGCCGCTGGTGATTTCTTCCTCAAGTGGGTACATATCGACTGCGACGAGGTCGATGAATGGTATGCCGCGGTCCTTCAGTTCCTGCAGGTCTTCCGGTTTATCGGCATCTGCCAGCAGACCGCTATGCACCTCGCGCGATAGTGTCACAACGCGGTGACCAAGGATTGCCTCGCCGCCAACCAGCTCGGCGACATCAGTCACTGGTACGCCGGCTTCAGCGACGACCTTAGCCGTTCCGCCAGAAGAAATGATATTCCACCCGAGCTCATGGAGACCTTTCGCGAACTCAGCGATGCCCGTTTTGTCATAGACTGACAGCAGCGCGTTCTGGTTGGTTTTCAAGAGATGATCGATAGCCATATTGCTCCCCCAATCTAGTTACTATTTCCTAATTCCTGTTTGCCTCGACCCATTGCCGGGCGTTGATAAACATCTGCATCCACGGTGAATTCTCGCCCCAATCGTCGGGGTGCCACGACAGCTGTCGGGTCATGAAGGCACGCTCCGGGTGTGGCATCATGATAGTGGCGCGGCCATCAGGCGTCGTGAGCGCGGTGATGCCGTCTGGCGAGCCATTCGGGTTGGCTGGGTACGCTTCCGTTACTTCGTGGCGGCTGTCGACGTACTGGGCAGCTACAAGACCGCTTGCAAGTGCTGCGCGCTGTGCAGCCTCATCCTTGAATGCCGCATAACCCTCGCCATGAGCCACCGGGATTGGCAACACAGCGTCAGCCATGCCGGTGAAGAAAATAGATGGTGTGTTGTTTACCTTCGTAAGTACGACGCGAGCTTCGAATTGCTCAGACGTGTTACGTAGAAATACAGGCCATGTCTCTGTCCCGGGGATGAGCTCCTTGAGCGCAGATAACATTTGGCAGCCGTTGCATACACCGAGGCTGAAGGTATCTTTGCGGGCAAAAAATGCCTGGAATGTGCTGCGTAGTTTTGGGTCGAATAGAATAGTTTTGGCCCAGCCCTCACCCGCTCCGAGCACATCGCCGTAGCTGAAGCCGCCGCAGGCGACCAGTCCCGAGAATTCGTCGAGCTGGCAAGTGCCAGCAATAATATCCTCGAGGTGTACATCGATGCTTGTGAAACCAGCTCTGTCGAAGGCAGCGGCCATTTCGATGTGACCGTTGACACCTTGCTCGCGGAAGATGGCGACCCGAGGCTTCATTTCAGCCCGCTTCTCTTTTTCAAGAGGGGCTCGCCCCTCTTGAGGTACTCTCCTTGCTGCGCTCGAGAGTAGCCTCCACTCCCCCGGCTCGCTTTGCTCGCCGCTCGCGCGGTGCGCTCGTTCGGTCGCTGGCGCTCCCTCATGGACAACCTTTGGCGTGAGGCCGAGGTTGGCTGTGTCGGTGATAGCGGCAAATTCTTCGTCGGCACAGGCAGGGTTGTCGCGGAGGCTTTGGATCCGGTAACTGGTTTCTGCCCACCAGCTCTCCAATTTGGCTCTCGTGTTTTCGTACACGATCTCCTGCCCGCGGCGAAATGTCAGTGTCTGCGATTTACGTGGTTTGCCGAGTACATACGCGTGACCGTTTGTGGCCCTCCCAAGGGCGGCAACGATTGCTTCGGCATCACTCGCTCGTACCTGGATGACAAAGCCGAGCTCTTCATTGAACAGCGCGCTGATGTTGCTGCCGCCGAGGGGTGCAATATCGATGTCAAACCCACACCGGCCAGCAAAAGCCATCTCTGCGAGGACTGCAAATAAACCGCCGTCAGAACGGTCGTGGTAGGCCAGGATTTTCCCCTGTCTCTTCAGCTTTGTGAACGCCGTGAAAACTTGTGAAATGATAGCCGCATCGGCGTCTGGCACCAGACCTGAAGCTTGATTGTATGCCTGAGCTAGCGCCGAGCCGCCGAGCCGCTGCGTGCCGCCAGATAGGTCAACAAAAATCAGGCGGCTGTCTGGCTGCAAAGCTAGCTGTGGGGTGAGTGTTTTCGTGACGTCTGTGACAGGCGAAAACCCAGTAATGATGAGTGATACCGGCGAGACGACGCTTTTTACTTCGCCCTTGTCTTGCCAGACAGTACGCATACTCAGCGAATCTTTGCCGACCGGTATCGTGAGCCCAAGTGCTGGGCAAAACTCTTCGCCCACGGTGTGCACGGTGTCGTACAATGCCTGGTCTTCGTCCCCCTGCCCAGCAGCGGCCATCCAGTTGGCGGATAGTTTTATATCAGACAGTTTTTCGACGTCTGCGGCCATGATGTTGGTGATCACCTCGCCAATAGCCATGCGGCCGGAGGCTGGTGCGCTCGTTACGGCGAGCGGCGTGCGCTCACCCATAGTCATGGCCTCACCGTGGTTGCTGTCGAAACTGACGGCTGATACGGCAACGTCCGCGACTGGTACCTGCCACGGTCCGACCATTTGGTCGCGGGCAATGAGTCCAGTTACGGTGCGGTCACCGATGGTGATGAGGAACTTCTTGCTGCCGACCGAGGGCATGTGTAGTACGCGCTTGGCGGCGTCCGCAACATCGATGCCAGACGTGTCGAAATCAGTCGTTTTCGTGGTCACACGTTTAAATGTCCGGGTCATCTTGGGGGGTTTGCCAAACAGTGTTGACATCGGTAAATCAACCGTGTTGTTACCAAGCAGCCGGTCGCGGACGACCAATCTGTCTTCGGCCAAAGCCGTGCCAATAACGGCAAATGGGCAGCGTTCGCGCGCACAGATGGTCGCGAGACGCGGCAGGTCTGCTTTGCGGAGTCCAATGACGTAGCGCTCCTGAGCCTCATTGCACCAGATTTCCATCGGCGACATGCCCGGTTCGGCGTTATCGACGGCGCGCAGATCTATGTCCGCCCCGAGTCCGGCATCGTGAACGAGTTCCGGCACAGCGTTGCAGTAGCCGCCTGCGCCGATGTCATGGATCATGACGATGGGATTATCATCGTCTGCCCAGCAGGCATCGATAACTTCTTGGCAGCGCCGCTCCATCTCGCCGTTCCCGCGCTGCACTGAGGCAAAATCAAGGTCAGCACTACTGGTGCCGGTTTGCATACTACTGGCCGCGCCGCCGCCGAGGCCGATAAGCATGGCTGGGCCGCCGAGAATGACGATTTTGTCGCCCGGCTGCAGCGCGCCCTTTTTCACGTGCTGCTCACGGATATTGCCGAGGCCGCCCGCGATCATGATTGGTTTATGATACCCCCAGCGCTCCGCCACGGAACGCTGGGCATCACTCTCGTACGTGCGGAAGTAGCCGGCGAGATTTGGCCGCCCGAACTCATTGGCGAACGCGGCGCCGCCCAGCGGCGCATCGATCATGATATCGAGCGGCGAGGTAATTCTATCTGGCTTACCGTAGGGCCGTTCCCAGGGCTGAATATATCCTGGGATGTGCAGGTTCGATACGGTGAAGCCCGTCAGACCCATCTTGGGTTTGGCACCGCGGCCGGTGGCGCCCTCATCGCGAATTTCGCCGCCGGTGCCGGTGGCGGCGCCGGGGAATGGCGCAATGGCGGTCGGATGATTATGTGTCTCGACCTTGATAACGGTGTGGATGGGCTCGTTATAGTAGGTATACTCGTGCGATTCGGGGTCTGCGAAAAAGCGTCCGGCGGTTGGTCCGGCGAGCACTGCGGCGTTGTCCGAATAGGCGCTGAGCACATCCCCACCGCCCTTCTCGAAAGTGTTTTTGATCATCTTGAACAAACTTTTTGGCTGCCTCTGCCCGTCAATCACCCAGTCGGCATTAAAAATTTTGTGACGGCAGTGCTCGCTATTGACCTGGCCGAACATCATGAGCTCCGCGTCGCTTGGGTTGCGCCCAAGCTCTAGGTAGGCGCTAACGAGGTAGTTTATCTCGTCTGGGCTGAGGGCGAGGCCCTGCTCG
>CAYWOA010000003.1:19431-33768 GCA_964459795.1 uncultured Candidatus Saccharibacteria bacterium
TCATCCACGCCAGACTCTTTTTGCATCAACTCAAATTCTGGCTGAGGGCCGAGGATTTTGTCGATGATATAGGTGAAGTCGGCGCTGGCACGCATGAGTTTGCGCCAGCCGTGTCCGGTGACATTGACCATGTAATGGGGTACGATGCCGGCCTCCAGAACGCTCCGCACCAGCCCGACGTAGAGATGTGTCGGCGTGAGGATGGCCTCACCGAAAAGCCGACTATCTGACAGTTTGGTCTCGTACAGTTTCGGATTCTTCTCGTATAAATGACGGACGAACGAGATGCCATTGGCGTGGATGCCGCTGCTCTCTATAAGTACGATGCTATCGCCTGCAGCGAGCTTATCGCCAAGGACGAGCCGCTCTTTAGGGTTGATCACGCCGATGGCCGACCCGCCGAGGTCGATTGTTTCAGGATTGATAATGCCCTTGAGCGCCGGTGTCTCACCGCCGCCCCACGCCGCCCCGATGGTGTTGCAGGCTGCTGCCCAGCCATTTACGAGGTCACCGGCGCGTTCGCGGTCGTTCATCCAGGCGCCGTCACCCAGTGCAAAATACGCGTTCACAACCTGCGGCAGCGCCCCGACCACGATGAGATCATTGACGATCATGGCGACTGTGTCCTGGGCGAGCGCGTCGTAGTATGTGCGGCCGGTGACGCCCCGCATGGCATCGGCAACGAGATTTTTTGTCCCGAGCCCCTCGACGACGAGTGCCCGGTATGCGTCTGGCTCTTCCCACACGTAGGCCGATTCGCCGCGGCTGGCGGAGATTTCGGTAGCGCCAAAATCTGCGAGGTTGCCTCCGGTTGAGGCTGCTGACTTTTGCGCCAGCACCTTCACCGGATCCATTGCGCTATAGTCTACCCCTGCCCCTGCATACGTCGTTGTCTGCTTTGCCACGCGCGCCATCCCCTCCTTTTTAACCAGCTAATCTCGAGTTCTTACGCCCGACACCTACTACTCGCTCTGCATTTTCACTCATATTGTATCAGCTATTAGACACCACGGCACTATACATTTTCTGCGCGCACTGGTATTGTTCCAGGATGCAATTTACTGATAGTGGAGAATTGTCAAACCGAAGCACGCTGCTTGATCGAGCCCTCCAGCCTCCAGATGGTAGTCCCGAACTGGCAACGCTTGTCGATGAGCTTATAACCTGGCAAGAGACGAATAGTGGCAGACGACCAATTACCATCGCGCATGCTGCTCATGATCTGCCCCCGGCCTATATTGGCGAGGGCACTGTGGCCGCGGAAGCGCGGTTGCATCAAGGTTTTCGACGTCTCGTTGCTATCGGCGTTCTCGCAGTGCTTGAACAGAAAGCATACGCCGGAGGTGGAGACTACTATCCGCAGTACCTATTTGTCGAAACAGGCTAGTAGGTTTATTGATCGTTTAGATAGCTTTGCCAGCCCCTGGCCTGGAGGCGGGCGTCGACGTCGAGAACGCCTTCGTGTTGCTTGCTCCGGAAGGCTTCGTAGCGGCTAGCAAGATCGTTATCCATGAGAGCGAGGATTTCTATGGCCATGAGCGCAGCATTTTTTGCACCGTTCTCGGGCATGGTGGCGAGAGGGGCCCCGGGCGGCATCTTCACATTCGACCAGAATGCCTCATGACCGTGATGGTCGCGCCTTACAGGCACGGCGAGTACGGGCAGCGAGGTCTGGGCGGCGGTCATACCTGGCAGATGTGCTGAACCACCGGCACCGGCGATGATAACCTTGAGCCCCCTGCTGGCCGCAGCTTCGGCGTAGTCTGCCATAACATCTGGTGTCCGATGTGCCGAGACGACGCGAACCTCGTACGGTACCTCGAACTCGTCTAGCACTCTGGCTGCTTCGCTCATGACGTCGAGGTCGCTATCCGAACCCATAATAATTCCCACTATCGGATTGCTCATGCCAGTTCCTCCACCTTTATTATGTGCTACTGCGGATGTATTCATATATCGATGGCTTTTCGGGCTTTTTGGGCACGTTTCTGGGCCTCAGCGGTCGTTTTTCCGGTGGCGGTGATATGGCCCATCTTGCGGTCAACTTTGGTTGGCGATTTGCCATACATGTGTACGGCTACTTGCGGCACGACCAGTGCCTTATTGAGGCCGGTTAACTCCGTCGGGCCATCTCGTTCGCCAAGAATGTTTATCATGACGGCAGCTGGTGCGGTCACATCCACACTGCCGAGCGGCAATCCGGTGATGGCGCGGACGTGCTGTTCAAACTGCGAAGTGCGGCTCCATTCTATCGTGTGGTGACCGCTATTGTGAACACGAGGCGCAATTTCGTTCACGAGCACTTCACCACCCTTCGTCAGGAACATTTCTATGCCGAAGACCCCGGCGCCGCCAAGCAGGGCTGCAACTTCGTGAGCCAACCGGGTGGCTTTTAGAGCGATGCCATGCTCTACGGAGGCGGGTGCAAGCACTTGCTCGCAGATGTTACGAACGTGGATCGTCTCGACCGGTGGGTAGACCGCGATATCACCATGGACGGAACGGGCAACAACGACGGCCAGTTCTTTCGTAAATGGCACAAAACCCTCGGCGTAGAGCTCGCGACCGTCAAACGCCAGAAGCACTTTTCGCACATCGTCCGTCGAGCGCACCACCATATTGCCCCGACCGTCGTAGGCACCGTGTTTGGCCTTCATGAGCATCTTTCCTCCGAAGTCCTTCAGAGCCTTGAACGCTGTGGTTTCATCAGTAATTTCGCAAAATGGCGCGACTGGGATGCCGCGCTTTTGGAGGAATACTTTTTGCGCGTACTTATCCTGTATGAGCCGCACGGTAGCTGGAGACGGATTTATGACAGCGCCGGCTTTTTCGAGCTTCTCAAGCACATGCGTGTCCAGATGCTCGATCTCGACGGTGAGGTAATCTGACCTTTTTGCAAGCTCGCGGAGCGCTGGTTCGTCGTACAGATGCGCGGTGATCTCTGCGGCACCGGCCTGATGTGCTGGACAGTTTTCGCCCGGGTCGACCACGACCACATCGAAGCCAAGTGGCAGCGCTGCCTCGGTGAGCATTCGGCCGAGCTGGCCGCCGCCAACGATACCAATAGTAGGTCTACGCACCTCTTGTTCTCCCATGGCTTCATGATACAGGAGACCGAGCCGCCTCGACAATAGATAGCATCGCGTCTTTCCTCTGTCATCTCGACCGAAGCGCAGCGTAGTGGAGAGATCTTCCTTTTTTTCTGACTTTTCGATTCTTGACTGCGTCGAGAATCGCCTTCTCTTTGTGCCGGACAAAGAGAAGCAGAAAACCTCGGCACATCTCCGATAGCACGGCGAAGTGTTGGTAGCAAGTACAATCGCCACTCGAGAGAACGCGAGATGGCCTGATAGATTGTACTGTGCCACAACACTTCGGCCAGGCTATCTCCGCAGCGCCCTATTCTGGATTCATAATTCATACGTAACTCTGTATACTGGATACATATGAGTGGAACTATTCTTGAGGGCACGGATTTTAGTTTGCCTGGTCAGCAGGCGGTGTACCACGGCAAAGTGCGCGACGTCTACGACTTCGGTGACCGTCTGATGATGATCGCAACCGATCGTTACTCGGCCTTTGACCGGAATTTGGCGCTGGTACCCCACAAGGGTGAAGTACTTACAGCCACGAGCCGCTGGTGGTTTGAGCAGACGGCGCACATCACGGCGAATCATATCATCGGTTACCCCGACCCCAATGTCGCTCTTTGCAAAAAATATGAAGTTATCCCTATAGAGATGGTTGTGCGCGGCTACATCACGGGCGTGACCAACACCTCGCTATGGCATACCTACAGTGAGGGCCAGCGTGATTACGGCACCTTTACCCTGCCTGATGGCCTGAAAAAGAACAATAAGCTGCCCCAGCCGGTTCTCACGCCGACGACAAAATTTGAGAAACACGATCGCAATCTCACGCCAGCTGAAGCCGTTGCCGAAGGACTGCTGAGCACTGCCACCTGGGAGCAGCTGCGCAGCACCGCGCTCAAGCTGTTCGTATTTGGCCAGGAGACTGCGGCCAGGCATGGTCTGCTCCTCGTTGACACCAAGTACGAGTTCGGCCTGGACGCTGACGGGAGCATTGTGCTTATCGACGAGATTCACACCCAAGACTCTTCTCGCTACTGGCTCGCTGAGACCTACCAGCAGCGAATTGCCGCTGGCCAGGAGCCAGAAAATTACGATAAAGAATATCTGCGCCTTTGGTACAAAGAGCGGTTCGACCCGTACGCCGACACAGAGGCGCCGGCCGTGCCAGATGACATCATTGCCGAGCTTGCCCGGCGCTACCAGTATATCTATGAGCAGCTGACGGGCCAGACATTTACGCCGAGTGAAGACACCGACCCGGTGCAGCGGATAGAGCGCAGTATACAAAAAGCATTGGAGGAGACCAGATGAGCACGTTGCAGCCACTCGATATCATCGCCCCTACGGATGTAAGTCTATTCAATGCCATCGATCCGCTCGATGCACGGTACTATGACCCGGAAATCGCGAAATATCTATCCGAACGGACACGCATCATGTACCAGGCGCATATCGAGGCAGCACTGGCCTATGCACTGGCTGAAGGTGGTATATGTAGCCATGAGGTTGCCGCACAGATCGATGCAGCCAGTCGTACGATCAAGATCGAGGACGTTGCCGAAGAGGAAAAGACGACTAAACATGATGTCAAAGCCATCATCAACACCATCAAGGCTAGCCTTCCCGACGACGCCAAGCCCTATGTGCATTTCGGTGCGACGTCGTACGATATCGTCGCGACGGCTATGAGTCTGCAGCTGCGCACTGCCGTGCACGGGCTAGTGCTACCTCGGCTGCAGCGGCTGCTTGACACTCTACTGGAACTCGTCGATCGCTATGCAGACACGGTGCAGATTGGCCGCACACACGGCCAGCACGCTGTACCGATTACCTTTGGCTACAGTCTGGCTATCTATGCCAGTCGCCTGGGCGAAAATATGCGAGCACTCGATGAGCTAGCTGGTGCACTCAAAGGTAAATTTTCCGGTGCCGTCGGTGCGTATAACGCGCTCAGTGTGTTCGTTGACGATCCGGTGGCGTTTGAAAAAACGGTGCTCGGGTTTGTCGGATTGGAACCGGCCGAGGCGTCGACGCAGATCGTACCGGCCGAGGGTTATATTCGCCTGCTCGATGAGCTGGCGGTCACCGCCGGGGTGATGGCCAATCTATCGCACGATATGCGGCACCTGCAGCGCACCGAAATTGCCGAAGTGCGTGAGCGGTTTGAGCCCGGTCAGACCGGTTCGAGCACAATGGCGCACAAACGCAACCCGTGGAATTTCGAAAACATCATCGGCATGTGGAAACAAGTCACTGCGCAGGTCCTGAATGCCAACCTGAATATCAGCAGCGAGCATCAGCGCGATCTGACCGATTCATCGTCAGCACGGTTCTACGCCATTCCATTGGCAAGCGTGGCATCTATGGCGTCGCGCCTCCAGCATGTCATGAGCAAGATCGAAGTCGATGAGGAGGCCATGCAGCGCAATCTTCATCTGACGCAGGGCGCTATCGCAGCCGAGCCGCTGTATCTGCTGCTCGAAAAATATGGTCATACGACAGCCCATGAGCAGTCAAAAGCACTCGCTCACGAAGCACTTGAAAAGGGTGTGTCACTCTACGATGTTGCGTCAACCAGTCCAGTGATCGCCGACTACTGGGCCAAATTCACTGGCGCCGAAAAGCAACTCATTCAAAGCCCCGAAACGGCCTATACCGGCCGCGCCGCCCAAAAAGCCCGCGCGATTTACGAACGCTGGCGCAAAGCATAGCCCCCGTTACTCCGGCCTTTTCACTCGCTGTTATCTCGACCGCAGCCGAGAGATCCCCTGTGCCCCCAACTGTCATCTCGACCGAAATGGAGAGATCTCCCCGTTTTCTGTTTCGATGCCAGTTTTTCTCCTTTCCCTAGCATTTTTCTCATGCGGGCTTTCGCGCCCGCGCGGCGACTTCTCTTTGTCCCGGACAAAGAGAAGCAGAAAACCTCGGCCCTGCTTCCAGCTCTTGGTCAGCTGCTGTTCGGTTTCACAACCGACGCGGGGAACTCCTCACTATGCTATTGCCGTGCGGGCAATAGCATAGCTCGTCACACAACTCGCGCCGCCTGCCGGAAGTTGTGAAACACGATAACATCTGAGCCAGGGGCTTCCAGAGGGCCAGTCCCTACTACCTACTACAATCTTCACTCTTCATTCCGTCTTTTTGTGGTCTATAGCGGACTCACTTCTCTGGGCTCGGACGATCGCTAGTCTGAACACTTACGAGCTTGTGTGCGCGGGGGCGAGTTTGTCATTTGTGTCCCTGGTGATAAGCCAGGTGGTGCCGGTGAGTACCAGGGCGCCGAGGGCCTGGGTGATGGTGAGGCCTTGGTGGAGGAAGAGCCAGCCGATGAGCACGGCGCTGAGTGGCCAGGCCAGTTCAAGCACTGCCGCGCGTGAGGCTGGCACTCGCTGCAAGCCGAAATAGTAGATGAGCAGCGCTACCAGCCCGGTGCTGAACGTAATGGCCATGAGGTACCAAAACTGCATTTGGGTAATCTGCCCGACGGCCCCAAACGAATGTGATGCGCCCACGAACAGGAGTGAAATGAGTGCCGTCAGGCCGAAGCGCGCCGCCGTAACGTGCGGATACGATGTCCCGCGCAGCGCATACTTCGAAAAAGCGGTACCAATACCCCAGCTCGCCGCCGCACCAATGGCAAACAGCGCTGCTGTCGTCGTACCCGAGCCGGTCGAGAAGTTCACCCGGAAGCTCGGGAATGTGACCAGATACGCGCCGATAAGTGCCAGGAGTGTCAGTAGCAGGAAACGCCGGCTCAGCCGCTCACGGAGCAGCAGTGCCGATGCGGCGATGGCGAAGATAGGGTTGAGCTGCTGCAGGAGTACGACGACCGAAAACGGAATGTACTCAATTTGCCCGAGCGCCGCGGTGTATAGGATGGTGCCGAGGGCGCCCGATAGCAGTGCGACGACAATCATGGCAAGCCATTGCCGGCGCGTCAGCTCACGGAAGCGGCGCCATGAGCCTACGAGGAGCGGCATAAGAACGATGAAGCCGAACAGATGTTCCCAAAATACGATGACCGACGGCGGCAAGTCGTAGAGGTGCCGCCGGAGTAGGCCATCGACGCTCCATAAGAGCGCCGCCACCACGACCGCAATCGATCCGGCATGTGCCAGTTTTTTCATAAAAGTACCTTTCTGCTGCCTTCACGGCAGCAACCCGAATTCAATCGAGCTCCCGACTTTTACGGTCGGTACATGAGTTTCACATGTTCATCCGGCTTCCCGGTCGACGACTTTGACGTCCGATTGGCGAATTCCACGCCACCCTGGTTAGATTAGTAGTCTCGCTATCATACCATGGATTCAACGAAGTACTTACCACAGCGGAGCACCGGGAATATTTCTAAATAATATGATATATTATGCAATGATAAATGCAACAACAAGTTACGCCCTTACCTCACATGGCACCACTTCCGGAGGCTTTTCATGAGTTCTATGATCCGAAGAATCAATTTCATGGTGATCGGAGCGATCTGCTCGGATGGCTGTACGAGTCACGGTACGATGAACAGGTAACCGTATGTTCGCCGGCTGGAGAGCGCCAACTGACCGTGCAGGAACAGCTGGCGGTCGAGCTTGGCCATCTGTCGTTGCTTCGCAGAGATACGACTCGTGAATGCACAGGATTGGGCCTCGATGAGGCCGGGTTACTTGACGCGGTCGCTACTGCTGAGTACGGCACCGAGCGCGCGGTGGATCACGTGCAGCGTACAGTTCGCCGCCTGAAACAGCGGCCAGATGTCGAGCGCCGCTTCGATAAGTTGTATAGCCATGAAGAGATAGAAGGTGCTGGTTTATTGCTGGCGGGTATGGTCGTGGCGGCGGTGGCGCACCGGGGGCAGCAGCGACTCAACGGTGAGGCCTTCTACACCCACCCGGTGTCGGTCGCGACTATTCTCGGTATTGCTGCGCGAGGGCTTGACGACTGGAAGGCCAAACTCAGCCCTTTGCAGTTGAGATTGCTGCAATACCGTGCGCTTAACCACGACTCATTTGAAGACCGGATTGCCGAGAAAGCCGATAATGGCACCTCGTTTCTGTCGGGTGAAAACCTACTCGCTTCCCCGCTGCTCCATCAGCGGCTACTTGAGCGGTATGTCTCGAAGGGTGACGCTGTCTTGGTCGCGAACGACGTCTATCTCCTGACGAAGCTTCGTGGCTACGGCGGCACCATGGAAAACGAAGCCTATATGGACAGGCTGCACGGGCATATCGCCGCCGAGCTCGTGAAGATAGCGGATACAACCCATGATCGCTATATTGACCCCAAAGAAAAGCCCATAACCAATCCGGATAAAGTCCAAGAATGGCAACGGACCCGTCTGAAGTATGAGCGCAACCTACAATTGCTCTTGAGAAATATTCGTCATGACCCGGCGGCGACCCTATTCGACACTTCTCTCGCTAGCCGGATTCCGACTGTCAAGAAAAGCCGCCTCGCGCCCTTTCGTAGAAACCGGCTTCTCAATCAGCTGACGAGTGATGTTATTCTCGCGGAGTACGACGCGGCAGCCAGCGGCGCAGCCTAGTCAACTACGCTATTATCCGCTAGACTAGGGGCAAAGCGAGCGGAGGGTGTCGGTAATGACATTTGTCGAAAAGCTAACGGATATCGTACAAAAAAATGATTCGCTGCTGTGTGTTGGGCTCGATAGCGACGAAACACGGCTGCCTGTCGGGCAGAATCAACTTAGTTTTAACAAAGCTATCATCGATGCTACGTACGACCTCGTCTGCGCTTACAAACCCAACATAGCGTTTTACGAAGCGCTGGGCGCGGAAGGTATCGAGACGCTCAAGAGTACTTGTGGGTATCTTAACGAACACTATCCTGACGTTCCAATCATCCTCGACGCCAAACGGGCGGATATCGGCAGCACCAACGGCGGCTATGTGCAGTTCGCCTATGAGTACCTTGGCGCCGATGCGGTGACGCTGCACCCCTATCTCGGCCGTGAAGCCCTAGAGCCGTTTCTAGAGCTGCCAGACAAGGGCGCTATCATCCTCTGCCGCAATTCCAACCCAGGTGCCGGCGAGTTCCAAGATTTGCCTGTCGATGGTAGCGGATCGCTGTATGAGAAAGTCGCCCGCAGTGTCAAGGAGTCGTGGAACACGAATGGCAATTGCCTGCTCGTGGTTGGCGCAACCTACCCAGACGATCTGGCGCGGGTACGGGAGATTGTCGGTGATGATATGTGGCTGCTTGTTCCGGGTGTGGGGGCCCAGGGTGGTGATGTCGAAGCGACTGTGCGGGTCGGACAAAATAGCCGTGGTGATGGCATGATCATCAATTCATCGCGTGGCATCATCTTTGCGTCTGACGGTGAGGATTTTGCTGGGTCGGCGCGCAAAGAGGCCAAGAGACTACGCGACGCTATAAATGTGCATAGGAGGAAAGACTAAATGGATGTACTCGCGGAGTTAGAGAAAATCGGTGCAGTATTTACGGGCAAACACTTTGTCTATGCCAGCGGTAAACACGGTCCGGGTTATATCAATATGGATATCATGTTCCCGCACACAGGTCTCGTAGCTCAGCTGTGCGGGGATCTTGCGAAGCCGTATGAAGGCCAGTTTGATACGGTTGCGGCACCGGCGACGGGTGGTATCGTGCTGTCGGTGCTGACGGCTTTCGCGAGTGGTGCAAAAGGCGTCTGGGCTGATAAAGCCGGTGACGGATTTGAATTTGAACGCGCTGGCTTTGCGGAGCAGGTCAAGGGCAAGCGAGTGCTCGTCGTCGAAGATCTGCTGACCACTGGTGGGTCGGTAGAAAAGGTGTGCCGGCTGGTCGAAGCGGCTGGCGGCACGGTCGTCGGTGTCAGCGTAGTGTGTAACCGCGGTGGTGTGACGGCCGAGGCGCTCAATGTGCCGCGCCTGGAAGCCCTGGCAACGGTGTCATTTGAAGCCGTCGACGCTGATGTATGTGAGGCCTGCAAACGCGGCGAGCCAATCGTCGAGGACATGGGTCATGGCGAAGACTACAAAACCGCTCATCTAGATTACAAAGGCGGCTATATAATACTTCAGAGCTCGTAGGCGTATGCTGTACGATCCGAGCAGGACATTCGACGAAAACGTGGCGGAGGGTCCGTTTCTTGATGACGAAACGGACTATCGAAACCCTGACGAAAAACCGACGTATACATTTCTCGGGCACCCGATTTCTTTTCCGTTCGGCATTGCGGCCGGTTCCCTGCCGACCGCAAGGCACACAAATGCGGCGTTCCGTCTCGGTTACGACGTGGTGGTGTACAAGACGCAGCGGGCGCATGCGTTCCCATGTAACCCCTACCCCAATGTCTTGCCGCTTACGATTGGCGGCGACTTGACGCTCGAGAAGCTGCAGCAACCTCTCGTGGTAGCCGACGATTATGCCGAAAATCTGTCGGATCTGAATATCACCAACTCTTTCGGTGTGCCATCACCTGATCCGAGCGTGTGGGCGGCCGATTTGTCGGCGGCTATCGCTGGCGTCGGTCCGGGTCAGCTGCTTATCATGAGTGTAGTCGGCACTATCTGCGAGGGTTTTACGTCAGAGGAATACTATAACGACTTTGCTACCGCTGCTGGCCTGGCCAAGGGTGCCGGAGCAAAAGTTGTCGAGATAAACCTCTCCTGCCCAAACGTCGCCAGCGAAGGCGTTATCTGCTACAGTCACGAGGCCGTCGTCGAAATCTGCAAGCGGGCCAAGGCGGCGCTCGGTGATACGCCGCTTATCATCAAGGTCGGGTATTACACGCCGGAGCAGCAATCGGTGCTCGAAAGTATTATTAAAGATGTGAGCCCATACGTTGCGGCAATAAGCGCGATCAATACGCTACAAGGGACCATTGTTGACTCGGCTGGCCGGCAGGCTTTGCCCGGCCAAGGTCGGTCTAGGAGCGGGGTTTGCGGCGCCGGTATACGGTGGGCTGGGCTCGACATGGTGCGTCGCCTGGACGATTTGCGCAGGAAGCATGGCTATACGTACGAAATTATCGGTGTCGGTGGTGTGATGACGCCGGCAGATTTTACCGAATACCGGTGTGCTGGTGCTGATGTCGTTATGTCGGTGACGGCCGCTATGTGGAAACCGCTTTTCGCGCAGCAGATCAAAACGGCGATTGCCGCTGCGTAAACCTATACTGACTACAGCCCAATATATTTCATTTGGGGTATACTTGTAGCCATAAGCGAAAGTGAGGCTACTATGGGGCATACTCTCAGCGGCAAGTGCGATAGTTGTATGATGCCACTTAAAAAAGATCCAAAAGGCACTGGCCGCGAGCATGAAAAATATTGCTCGTACTGCTATGCGGACGGTAAGCTTAGCTACGAAGGCACGGACGTCAAAGAGTTTAAGCGCGCCGCGTACGAGGCGATGGTGGCTCGGGGCACCAATAAATTAAAAGCAAGGTTTTTTGCCTTCATGGCCGGCTTTGCGCCGCGCTGGAAAGATTCACTGTAAGCTGCACGCGTGCCGCGGCCGCATATCGCAATTGCAAAAGCGTGTCATGTCCGGTACCATTATTTGGTGAAAATCATCGGTGTATTTGGACAGCAGCGCGGTGACGAAGGCAAAGGCCGGGTTGTCGACCTGCTAGCGCGTGATTCGGACATTGTGGCTCGCTTCAACGGCGGAAGTAATGCTGGTCATACGGTGGTACTGCCAGACGGCCGTGATTTGGCGCTGCACATTGTGCCATCGGGCATTGCCCACGATCATGTGTTAAATATCATCTGCAATGGCGCCATTGTCGATCCGGTGCGGTTTGCGCAGGAAGTCGCCAGCATCGAGGCACTCGATATCACTGTCTCACCCGAAAAACTCAAAGTTAGTTTGTCTGCGCATCTCGTGCTGCCCCATTACAAATACCTCGAGGAGATCCGTGAGATGGGCCGCGGCGCTCAGGGATCGACCAAAGCCGGTATCGCCGATACCTATGCTGCTAAAGCGCAGCGCGCTGGTGTTCGCGTAGAGCAGGTTTTGGGTGATCATACGGCGCTGCTTGCGGTGGCGCAAGAGGGGCTAGAGAGTGTTGCTCCGCTGCGTAAGGAAGCCGGTTTGCTGCCGGTTGACGTTGCTCATGATATCGCTGAATTTGCGATGGCGCTCAAGATTCTCCAACCGTTTGCGGCAGATACCTCTGTATACCTCAACCAGCGTCTGGCGGACGGTGCGAAACTACTGGCCGAGGGTGCCCAAGCGTTTTTGCTCGATATCGACCATGGCATGTACCCGTTTGTGACGTCTTCGTCGACAACAGCCGGCGGCGTGGCATCGGGACTTGGCATCGCTCCTTCGACACTTGATCGCTCGGTCGGTGTCGTTAAGGCGGTGCAGTCACATGTCGGCGGTGGCCCGTTCGTAACGGAGATATTTGACAAACCGCTTCTCAAGGCGCTTCACGGTGATATGTCGACTATCGATGCCGAAAAAGGCACGACGACCGGGCGGGTACGTCGACTCGGCTATCTCGACATCCCCGGCATCCGTAGGGCAAATATGGTGAACGGCACGACCGAACTCGCGATCACCAAGCTCGACTGGGTGCCGCGCTACGGTAAACGTATTAAAGTCTGTACAGCGTACACCTACCGCGGCGACAGGCTCGAGATGGCACCGGATTCGGCCTGGGCACTTGAAAAATGCCAGCCAATTTATGAAGAGCTCGAATCGTGGGATGAAGACATTACTAAGGTTCGTGAGTATACAGATTTGCCGGCTACTGCGCAACGATATATCGATACCATCGAGTCACTCACTGGCCTGCCGGTCACATACATCGGGGTCGGACCGCGCCGCGACCAGGTCATTGTTCGTGGTAAGATTTCAAAGTAATCAGATGTAGCCGGCTGTGTATACCCCTTCGGATGTAAAAGCTTGGTGATTCGAAGTGCTTATAAATTCCTCTTGTGCTCATGAGCTCCGACTCGCCAGAGGACACCACAAAAGACCGTGAAAAGAAAATCTTTGTTCCCCTCGCGGCGCTAGTACGATGTCGCGGTCAAGGTGAAATTGATGCTGTAGGTGCCATTCGCTTGCTCGGGCGGTACCGTTTGCCTCAGGCCGATGCCAGTGAGATCCCAATAGCACTCGGTGTTCGATCCGCTTGCCGCAGTCAGTAAGGTAACAGCATTGACCACGCCTTCATTGAAATCCTGGTCTGTTCCGAGGCTGAGGTTGGTCGTCGTGCAGCTTGTCTGTGCTGCTAGCGTTGCACCACTTGTGACGACGCGTAGTTTACCGCTAACGCCATCGGCATCCGCCCCATCTTGACAGCCGTTCGGTGAGCCGGCGACATCATTGAAATCGAACTGCGCAGTATCACCACTCGTGCGCCACAGCGCGGTCGGGCCATCTGTGGCAGCAAAGGAGAGCGTCCAATTTGAGTTACCCGACAGATTGCTGATACGGATTTTTTGCGCAGCAACACCGAGAGAGGCGGTGCTCTCGGTGCAGCTGAAGGTAGTTGCGAGACTTGTGAAGCTCGACGACGGTGATGAGACTGAGTTGCCACTGCCATCGACGATATCGACGCCGAGGGTGCCAGTTGGGGGGACACGCCAGACAGCGTAGCGGTACGTGGCACCGCTCGTGTTCGTGGAGGTGCTATTGCCGACAGTGAAGCCACTGGCATTGATACCAGTGACGAGCGTAGTGGCATTGGCGGTATTAGCAAAGTACTGGCCGGCCGTGCCTGCTAGTGTCGAAGGGCGCTGGGCGCCGGTGATATTGGTCGTGCGTTTAATCCAGATGAGATCCGACCAAAACGGCGCCGCGACTTGGAGCCCGGTGGTGCCATTTCCGGTGTAGCTACCGACGGCGAAATTACTACCGGATTTAAATGCAAACCAGCGGTACAGTGAGCCGCTTGTATTGACGGAGGCGTTGGTGCCAATCTGGAAACCGCTGCTCGTCAGTGATTGCACAACGTCGGCTGATTCGGCGGTTGTGCCAAAAAAGCTTGTCAAGTCGCCCGGTTCGGCGCTGGTGCGAAACGCTGCAGCGCTGCCAGCGTTGCGCTTCAGCGTGACGAGGTCGGGTTGAAACGGGAGATCACCGATAGCGCGACTGTCAATACCATTGCCGTAGTACACACCAGTTGCGAAATCTGCTGCACCGCTGCCGGTGTCCGATTGGTACGCATTGCCAAAGGCTTGCCACTGGTAGGTATTACCGCTGGTATTGACGATGGTACTGGTTCCGAGGCTGAAGCCGTTGCTATCCAGCGATGTGATACCGCCGGCGAAATCAG
>CAYWOA010000003.1:33868-36583 GCA_964459795.1 uncultured Candidatus Saccharibacteria bacterium
GTATTATCGGTGGTGCCAACGGTGAAGCCGGTGGACGAGGTTGAGGCAATGTAGGCACCAGCCGTATTGGCAGCGGTGGAGGTGAAAAACTCGGTACGATTTGTCGCCATCGAGGTGGTGCGGAAATGGGACGCTACCGCAGTCGACCGCTTAACGGTCACCATATCGGGTTGGAAACCGGTAGTGATAGTGCGGCTGGTCGTGCCGGTGCCAGTGTAGCTACCGACGCAGAAATAGCCCGTCGATGAACAATCCGAGCCATCGAACGCAATCCAGCGGTACAGGACGTTTGCGCTGTTGACATTAGCCAGGGTGCCAACGGTGAAACCAGTTGCGTCCAATGTGAGGCTGGTGGCGGTATTATCTGCGGTTGCGCTAAAATATGCGGTGTTTGTGGCGGCCATCGCACTTGTTTTGAACACAGCGACCCCAGCGGTTGTCGAAGGATTGATGATGACTAGGTCGGGCTGGAAACCGAGTCCGGTGATGGAGCGTGACGCCCCAGTGCCGACATAGTAACCGGTGCGCATGGTAAAGTTTGCGGCGCGTGAGTGCGGTACATTCGGCCACAAGGTGCACAGCAGCAGCGTAGCGCAGCACACGCTGATGAAGCGAGTGAGCACCGCGCGGCGCGGGCAGGATAGAGTTAATCTGTCTTTCACGGGTGTTTGGTTCATCAAGCTCAGGCTTTGCACAGGCTAAAGCGATAAGCACTATACTGATTTTACCATTTTCACCGTGTTTTCATGCTTCCACATACTGGTGACGTCGTGCAGGCGGCCAGCTCAGTTGCTTACTGTACCGACCAGCCACCGTCAGAGGGCAATACGGCGCCGTTGATATTGACGCTGTTATCACTGAGCAGGAAGGTAATCGAGGCAGCCAATGCTTCGGCTTCGGCTGCTTCCGGGGCGGTAGCGATGATACTATTGACGCGCTCGGCGCCGAGCGCCGAGTCGAAGTGCGCCTCGATGTTGGTTAACACAGCACCAGGAGCCACGACATTAGTGCGCACACCACTCGGGCCGTACATAAACGCCATGCTTTTGCTGAGGCCGACGACGGCGTGCTTGGAAGTTGTGTAGGCAGCGCCGGCCACCGAACCCTTCAGTGAGGCCTCGGAACCGACATTAACGATAGAACCGGCGCGAGCGGCTAGCATCTTTGGTAGCACCGTCCGGCTGAGCTTCATCATGCCAACGAGGTTGACGCCCATGACTCGGCTCCAAATCTCATCGCTCATTTCGTGCAACGGCGTTACATTGTCCATGATGCCGGCGACATTGGCCAGTCCGTCGATGGCATTGCCGGCGACTTCGCTGATATGCGCAATGGTCGCCTCATCAGTGATATCCCCGACGACGATATCGAGTTTTGTCTCCGGCAGCGAGGCCTTGAACTCATCGAGCCGCCCGGCCGAGATATCCACGGCAATGACGCGGCCGCCCTCGCGGGCAATGCGCGAAGCAGTGGCGCGGCCAATACCCGATCCGGCGCCGGTGACGATGACCGTCTTGCCGTCGAACCGACCAGGCATGATCTGTTCCTGCCACACCGGCAGTGGCGGCTGCTCGACTGCTTGTTCTGCCGCCGCTTCGGGAGTGTGCTCAGGCTCTTCGGTGCTCGCTCCGGCGGGCACTTCCCCGCTCTGGGCGCGTCGCACCATATCATCGAGCATTTCCTGGGTAAATTGGCCCTTACTCAGGTGCACGAGCCTGCTCATCGACATGTGCCGCACAACGCGCAGCACGCTCTCGTTTTGGCCTGCCTGCTGCAACATGCTGCGAAGGATGGCACCGCCAACCGGATGGTCAAGCCAGTCAGCAACCGTTGACTCTCCGGTGAGTTCGCCTTTGTCGGCTGCTGCTTCTGCTGCTGCGGACGCCGCGTTATTCGCGGGCTGCGGAGTACTATCGTGGTGAAACAGGGACATCGCATATCTCCTTACTGCTCATGCTTATCCCCTTAGTATACGGCGGGTGGCCTGCTGGCGCAAAACCTTTCGCCGAATGCACGGGCACCTCAGGCTGGCTGAAAGCCGGCGAAGTCAGGCCATATATCCCGGACAAGTCGCCGCCCGGCGCGCGTGAGCCGTATCCACCGTTCACCGCTGATGGTACTACTGGTGACGAGGCCCTTCCGCCGCAGGTTGGTGACGATGCCAAGGATATAGTGGCTTGGCAGCCCGAGCAAAACCCCGAGTGCTGGTATGTCATCCATGCCATCTTCGTGAATTTGCTGGAGGACGATTGCCTCATTCGTTGAAAGCTGCATAGTCTGTATCATAGACGCTCCTTCTCGTTAGCTATTACACCCGTACTATAGTCTTGTCATCTGTGAATTGGCTGGGGCGCCGCTATGAAACGACTGAAAAAGCGTTGTAGTTTAGGTGCTGCTTGTGGAGTCGGTAGACGGACCCGCGCCCTGGCTGCCGCTAGGCATCGTGGGGTTGATGACGATACTCGTCGCGACCGACGAACTGCTGCTACTCGATGACGAGCTCCGAGCGGTGCGCACCATCACAGTATCGCCGGTGGAAATATTGCTCAGACTGGCGGTCGAGCCGCCTTCGGTTACGGTGGTGCTACTGGTTATACTGAAGGTCTTAGACTCGGAACTCATCTGGTCCTCTACGGTGACACTATCGCTCGAAATGGCGGTAACGGTGCCCATGGCGCCGCCCATCATGCCCATGCGGCCGCCTGGCCCGCCCTG
>CAYWOA010000004.1:0-2674 GCA_964459795.1 uncultured Candidatus Saccharibacteria bacterium
AATGCGACGAAAGACCGCGACTCGAGACTCGCGACTCGAGACTCGTCCAGGAAGGAAGGAAAATGAACGGAAAAGTAATCCAAGTAGTCGGCGTGGTAGTCGACGTGGAGTTTGAGGGAAAGAATCTTCCCAATATTTATGATGCGCTGGAGATCAAGCGTGAGGGCGAAACACTGACGCTGGAAGTTGCGCAGCACCTAGACGAGCACACCGTGCGTGCGGTGTCTATGCAGAGTACCGATGGCCTAAAACGCGGTGAAACTGTCACCGCTAACGGTGCGCCTATATCTGTGCCAGTGGGCGATGATACACAAGGCCGTATGTTTAACGTAGTGGGCGACCCCATCGATAGCCTGCCGGTACCCAAGGGCAAACGAGCACCGATTCACCGTGAACCGCCCACACTTGATGAGCAAAGCAGCAAGACCGAGATACTCGAAACGGGCATCAAGGTTATCGACCTGATTGCGCCGATTGCTAAGGGTGGTAAAGTCGGCCTCTTCGGTGGCGCTGGTGTGGGTAAGACCGTGCTTATCCAGGAACTTATAAACAACATCGCCAAGTTCCACAGTGGTAACTCAGTTTTTGCTGGCGTGGGTGAGCGTACCCGCGAAGGTAACGACCTCTACCACGAAATGAAAGATGCTGGCGTGCTCGACAAAACGAGCATGGTCTTCGGTCAGATGAACGAACCCCCAGGGGCTCGTCTACGTGTGGCACTTTCTGGCCTGACCATGGCCGAAGAGTTCAGTGACCAAGGAAAAGACGTGCTGCTGTTCGTCGACAACATCTTTCGCTTCACCCAGGCTGGTTCAGAGGTGTCTGCCCTGCTCGGCCGTTTGCCATCGGCAGTGGGCTACCAGCCAAACTTGCAGCAAGAAATGGGTGCTCTCCAGGAGCGCATTACTTCGACCAAAAAAGGTTCCATTACCTCTATCCAGGCTGTCTACGTCCCTGCAGACGACCTGACTGACCCTGCTCCAGCTACGACCTTTGCTCACCTCGACAGTACCATCGTGCTGAACCGTGGTCTGACCGAAATCGGTATCTACCCAGCCGTAGACCCGCTGGACAGTAACTCGACCATCCTCGACCCAGAGGTCGTGGGCCAGGAACACTACGATGTTGCCCGCGAAGTCCAGCGCGTGCTTCAGCAGTACAAGGAACTGCAAGATATCATTGCCATCCTCGGCATGGAAGAGCTCAGCGACGACCAAAAGCAAATCGTGAATCGTGCGCGCCGCCTGCAGCGTTTCATGGCGCAACCGTTCTTTGTAGCCGAGAAATTCACCGGCAATGCCGGCGCCTACATCAAGGTCGAAGACACGGTGAAAGATTGCCGCGACATCTTGAGTGGCAAGTATGATGATAAGCCCGAGTCGTGGTTCTATATGGCCGGCGGCCCCCTAAGCGAGAAGAAAGGCTAAGGACGCGGTTTGTATGCGGCACACTACTTCGTCAGACGTTCCAATGCTCGCTCACCGTATGTCGATACGGCTCGCTCCGCGTTTCGCGTCTTCCTTGTATCGCACTCGCATACAAAACGCGCTTCGAAAGGAGCAGTCTAGATGAAGTTGCAACTCGTCACTCTTAGTGGAAGCAAATTCGACGAAGACGTCTACGAGATTGTCATTCCGACAGTTGACGGCGAAATCGGTGTCTTTCCCGGTCACGAGCCGCTCGTAACCCTGGCAAAAACCGGTGTTATCCAGGTGCGCCGCAAGCCCACTGACCCAAGTGACCTCATGGAGTACTTTGCGGTTAGCGGGGGCGTCGTCGAGATAGACGGCGACCACGTGAAAGTACTGGTTGATGAGGCTGACCACGGTGAAGATATCGTCGAGGCCGAGACTCAGGCAGCACTCGACCGTGCCCTGAAGCTCCGTGACGAAGCCACAGACCAGGTAGAGCTTGAGAAGGCCCACCAGCTGGTTGACCGTCACATGGTCCGGCTCAAGGTAGCCGACCTCCACCGCCGCCATCGCCGCGGCTAAAACTGCTCGGCTGCGCAGCGGCTTTCGTGCGTACGTGCTCCTCTAGGCAGTGAGTCCCAGAGAAAGCTCATTACGAAACAATGCAAGATCGGCAGCCGTATGCTGTATGGCGAGTCTCGCAACGTATGTATCAAGAAAATGTTGTCGACCGGCCTCCCGTGAGGCTGGAAACGTGACGTTGGCAAAATGGAGCAGTTCGGTTGCGCCCTCTGGGTCTTCATCTTGGTAGCGCATGAAAGCCGCTGCGCAGACTGTATCGAGTCCATCCGTGTCGATGCGGCTTTGGACTATCTCGCTAGCCTCGAACAAATCTCTCTGGTGCACGCTACTCATAGCGTTATGATATCGTTTTATTGCACCACATAGTGTGACATTGGTTACATTTGTTGTACTGCTGGACATCCGTAGTCAAGGGGCGTATGATGGCTAGTAATTTGTGATAAATCGCACAAAATTATGACCGAATTACGTCTAGCTATGCCAAGTACCGCACCAGAAGACCAAGCTGTTCAGCCGGATGCCCGACCGGAAGGTATTGGTGCCGTCGTCCTGCCCGGCGTCTCGACGGTTGATTATGATAGCTTAGGGAGGGGAGAATCCATGAAGTCACTATACGCGGTACAAGAGATCGAACCGATGGGCTACGGCACGCTGGGTAAGATTAGCTACAAGGATAAAGT
>CAYWOA010000004.1:2774-25862 GCA_964459795.1 uncultured Candidatus Saccharibacteria bacterium
GAACTCGGTGAGGTGGCCAAGCATCTGGCTGACCAAGATATCGTTTGCGGCACCCATACCGGCGACCATAACCCCGAAGGAAAAACTGATTGTGGCGCGAATGATAATCTCCAGGCAATCCTCGAGAAAAGCATCGACGAATTCGGTAATATCGAGGCGACGATGAAATATGTATTCGACAAGGTCGGGCTGCCGTATAGTGAAGACGCGTTCCATGATGTGAACCGTGGTTGGGTCGGCACGGCGCAGCACGAGGCATACTTCGCCGCTAGTAACGGTGAGTCTCGCTTCAAGGTCATCATGAGCAAGATTGCTGATGTACAGGCCGGCCAGAATGAGGACTACCCTGTGTCGACCAGTAAGCATCTGGAAGGCAGTCATAACGAAGGGTTTATCGTACTTAACTTTGCTGAAGGCAAAACATTTTCTCAGCCTCTCCTACGGCAGAAGTTACACGAGCAGTTTCCCGCCCTAGCTGAGGAGCAGCTCCCGCAGGCTTTTGTGGTCGATGTGCCGCGCATCGTACAGCTGGCGGAGGCAATGGCTGCAAACCGACCAGACGACGCGCGCTCCGAGCAGCATCGTTTCGACATTTGTCTCTACGCCGGTATCGCCTACCAGTTTGCTACGGCTGCAACGCTGACCGATGGCAGCCTCCGCACATTTATAGTCCAGTCTGCTGCCGAGCAGCCAAACGCTGCCTAGGTTAATAACTCTTTACAAACCGCCCATATCTCTGTAAGCTTGAAGTATCACAATAAGTGGAGGTACTACTATGTTTCGTAAAAATAAGCTTGCGATGCTCGCAAGTGAGTTCCTGGGCACCGGTGCTCTCGCTCTGACCGTGCTCGCACTAACTCACTCGCAGCTCAGCCTGCCATATTTTGTGGCTACGGCTGCCGGTCTGACGCTCATTCTGATGACCATGGCACTATCTGGCATTTCGGGTGCCGTTTTCAACCCGGCGCTAACCATTGGTTTATGGACGGTGCGAAAGCTAAAGACACTCCAAGCGGTTAGCTATATCATCGCCCAGTTTGCCGGTGCGGCTGCTGCCTGGTATATTTTCGTGTATTTCACGAGTCTGCATGGTGTCAAGAATAATGGAGAGTACAGCTCGCACATTTTGGTTGCAGAAACCATCGGTACATTCCTGTTCTCGTTCTCGCTTGCTGCGGCAATATACCAACGCCTGAGCCTCGGCCTCAAATCGGTTGCTGTCGGTGGTGGCCTCATCATGGGTTCACTTATCGCTTCGCTCGGTTCGGCAGGTATCTTGAATCCGGCCGTGGCCCTCAGCTTGCACCAATGGGGTTGGGGCACCTACGTGCTCGGTCCGATTCTTGGTGCCGTCGTCGGCTTTAACCTGTACAACCTGCTGTTTGTTGAGACTGAAGTCGCGGAAGTTGCTGAAGCCAAAGCTGAAGCTAAAGTTGTAAAGCCAGCCGCCAAATCGGCAGCTCGCCGCACATCTGCTGCGAAGGCACCGGCAAAGAAGGCGCCAGCTAAGCGCAAGCCTGCTGCTAAGAAGAAGTAAGCCAAAACTCTGAGTAGAGGAAAAATTTTGGAACAGCCGCTCGGCCAGTCGCCGGGCGGTTTTTCTTTTGCATCTCAGCTTAGTTCCTGCCCGGATGGATTTTACTTTTCGACAAAACCCGCGATGAGTGCGTCCTCGAACGCTCGTATCTGGCTGAGGCTATCGCCGTAGCTAGAGGCGTCCGGCATGTCTAGCGTCATGACGCGTTGCCACATTGCGGCGAGCAGCGCTTTGGTGTGTTCCAGCTTAGCCGGTTCAAAAACAATTTCCTTTTGCATAATTGTGCCGTCGTCGCTAGGCTCGACGAATACAAGTCTGCCGTTCGTGACAGTGTAACCGGCGTAGGTGTGCGAACCTTCGACAAGCAGTTTGTAGCAGTACAGCTGCAGCGTATAGCGGTGCAGCTTCGCCGGGTCGCTGCCGAGCTGCCCAGTTTTGTAGTCGACGACCGTGATGGTCTTGTGCGTTTTGTCGATCTCGAGTAGGTCAATCTTGCCGCCTAGGTGCACATTGTCGCCGATGAATACTCCCTCGCTGCGAAATGACTTTTCGGCAACGTTGCCCGCTTTAAAGTGTGCGGCGCTACTGCTGAGAAAGCCTCGGAGCGCCTGACTGGCGCGTCCTGCCTGAACTTCGTGCTGCTCGAGGGACATTGGCTCACGCGATAGGTAGGCTTCAGCGTGGGTGATAGCGGCCTGTACGCTTGGCTTTTTGCCGCTCAGGTTGAGCTCGCCCTGGAGCCACTGCAATGTGTCGTGGATGGCGTTGCCAAAATTTGCATCGACGTTCGGTGCTGACGGAAAACGCAAAATGGTCCCGAGCAGGAAACTTTCCGGGCCGCCATATTTGAGGTCGATAAAATGTGTCAGGTGCGTCGGGCTGAGCTGATAATGCTTCAGGCGTTCGTGCAGCAACTCGGTCAGCGGCGGATGCACTTGGTAGTGCCGCTGCTGCCAGTTCATCTGCAGCGCTTCCAGACTCGGGTGCTCACGGCTATCAGCCGCCACTTGCTGGTAGGCTGTGGGCAGGATGTGTGTGTTCCGCACCTCGCCACCGTCATCTGTCTCTGTTCTCTCATCGAAATACTTCACTGCTTCGGTGACTTTACCGCTGAACGTGCGTTCGTGACTGGTGAGGTGGAGACCGCTGCGCGCCCTAGTTACGGCAACGTACAATAGCCGCAGCCGTTCGTCGTCGGTTGCGCCGGCGTGCCGGATGTGTGCCAGATTGGCTGGCAAGGTTAGCTTGTTGCCGACACCGACAGCCTTTGTACCCCATACGCTGTCATCACACGCTATCAGAAACACATGGTCAAACTCGAGTCCTTTTGCCTTAAAAACGGTCATTAGCCGGACTGCTTCCTCGGCCTGGTTGTAAGGGCTGGTGTTTAGCATCGGTTGTTCGGCCTGCTCGTAGGCCGCCACGAAACCGAGTAGATCCGATAACCCGAGCGCCCTTGCTTCGCCCGCTTCGTGCTCACGTAGTCGCGCCCTCAGGACGGTTAGCTGCGTGACGGTTTTGTACATGATTGTCTCGTTCTGCTGCCGCAGGTAGAAATCTCTGAGGGGGCTTCGGACGCCAGGCAAACTGCGATCGTGGGTAGCGATATCGTTGTTGCCGATGAGTGCATCGAGCATATACTCGAGTGACTCGGTCTCGACCTTGCCGGCCAGTGTCAGGAATAAAAGCGCGGCGTGCTTGAACTCTCTATCGGCCAGTAGGAGTTCGCTCCATGTTTTACGTTCATCACTTGCCTGCCACGAAATTCGCCAAATGTCAGCGGTCGAGAAGTCCCAAAAATCGTAGCTGAGTACCTCGGGCCACAGGCTGCCAGCCAGGGCGTGGTTGCTCTCGTGCAGCGCCAGAACTAGCCGACTCATCGTTAGCAGCTCTCGCACCACCGGTGCTTTCAGGATGTCTTCGCGTTTTTCGTACGATACGGCGACATCTCGCTGCTGCAGATACGGCACAAGCGGCTCGAGGTACCTATGCTTAGGTGCGAGCACAGCGATATGTGACGCTGGTACACCGCTAGCTATGAGCGTTGCAATGGTTTCGGCGATGGCGCCGCGTTCGGCGACCGAGCTTTGAAAGACGCGGCGTTCTATCTGCACGGTCGGCAGCGAACTGTTCTGGGCGTTGAGTGCTTTGCTGACACCGGGAAAATGCGTATGCAGCCGTGAACCAATCTGGGCCGATATGTTCTGGGCCGTCTCGAGGATTTCGCGGTGCGAACGATAATTCTCTGTTAGTGACACCACCGTAACGTCTTTGTACAGCTCGTGAAAATCGAGCATGTTACTTGCCTCAGCACCCTGGAAGGCGTAAATGGCTTGGTCGTCATCGCCGACGGCAAGGACATTGGGCTTGCCTTCGCTAGCCGGATTATCAGTCAGTAGCTTCACCAGCCGTAGCTGCGCGGCATTGGTATCCTGAAATTCGTCGAGCAAGATGAACTGATACTGTTCCTGTAGTGTGAAGCGGACATCGTCATTGTTCTCAAGTACTTCTATAGCCCGCAGAATCATATCATCGAAATCGTACAGGCCGCGCGCGGCAAGTCGGTCCTGGTACTGCCCCAGTACGCCGGCTAGTGCTTCGGTGCGTCGAGCTTCGAGCTCACCAGCCAATTTGTACTGGTTGGAACTGTCTTTTACGAGCCATTTGTTTTTCCAGCCGGTCAGCGGCGAGGTTTTGCCGGCTTCGTCGGCTGCTTCTAGAGCAGCATCGAGCTCGCCAGCGGCCAAAGCGGCCAGCGCGGCGTGGTGGGCCGGCGCGTTTTGCTTCGGTACGTAATCGCTAAGGATGTCCGCGATTGTTTGGAAGAGTTCAGCAGCGACCGACAGCTTGTGGGGCATGGTTTTGTGCGGCGCGAGGGCGTGTGCGATACTGGCTTTCGTGGCGGCAATGGTCTTGAGGTTGGCCCGCGCAATCGTTCGCAGGTCTTCCGGTGTGAGCAGGCCGCGCTTGACTTCACTGATGGTGCTGACGAGGTCACCAAGATGGTGTCTGACCTGCTTGATGGGACTTTGGTAGTCCAGCCCATCGATGATTTCGGCCAGAATTTGTCGCTTGCTTAGCTCGTCGACTGGTCGTTCCAACCGAAGCTCGGTGAAATATTCGGGAAACCGGCTGATGATGGTACTACCAAACGCGTGGTAGGTACTGATCGAAACGTCGTAGGCCTCCTGGCCGATGAACGCAGCCAGTCGTTCGCGCATATTCATAGCGCCATTTTCAGTAAACGTCAGGCAGAGGGTATTCTGCGGCAATGCATCGGTGACCTTGAGAATATGGGCGACGCGGGCGCTCAGTAGCTGTGTTTTGCCGGTCCCAGGTCCGGCGATAACGAGCACGGGGCCATACACTGTGTCAACCGCGCAGCGCTGCGCCGGATTGAGCCGGCTGTAAACCTCTTCGAACATACTCATACTACTTCTAGTATATCAAGTTGTATGGCCGCAGACCGGGCAGAGATCTTGCCGTTCAAAAACGGTCGCCCACTGCTCGGCCGCTTCGGGCAGAGACTGCATATCCCAGAACCCTTTCATATCGGCAGCATGTCTCAGCCACCAGCCAATTCGGCCGTGCAGGTGGACATCGCCCCACAGTACCGATGCCCAGCCCTCCCCAACGGGAGTGATGTAGACTGGCTCTTTCGGCCTGTAGGCAAGCTTTGGGCGACCCTCGTACTCAAAACGCAAGTTATGCACCACGAAATCAGCGTCGTACACTGCCGTTTGTGCCATGCCGCTATACGGCGTTTCGGCGTTGTCACCGATGACGAATACGTCCTTGCCGCCTTCGGCGCGCAAAAACTCGTCGACGAGTACCTTTTTGCGCGGGCTGAGCCTAAAGGCTGGTTCGCTGAAGAACGGGTTGTTGGCGATACCGGCCGTCCAGATGATGGTGTGACTCCTGATGGGCTTACCCGAAACGAACAGGTCGTCAGCGCTGGCGCCTTCGACCTTCGAGTTCAGATACAGTTTCACACCGAGCCTCCTGAGTCGTCGCTCGATAGTACGTCCAATGGGGCGCGGCAACCGCGGCATGAGGTGCGGCATGGCTTCAACTAGGTCAATGTGCACCGCCCGATGTTTGATACCGTGGCGCGCCATAGATTCACGAAGATAGGCCCCAAGATCACCGGCCAGTTCGATACCGGTCGGTCCCCCGCCGACGATAACGTAGTTTAGATCTGGCTCGTGTTCGGCGATGAGCTGCGCGTGGAGGTGCCGCTTGAGGCGTTCTGCCTCGCCGATGCTTTTAATGCCGTAGGAGTTCTCGGCCAGACCAGGGATGCCGAAATAGTTTGTCACCACCCCGAGCGCTAGAATGAGTTTATCGAAACTTACCGGGTCGCCGTGCTCAAGCGCCAGCGTCTTTGCTGCCTGATCAATCTGAACGGCCTGGTCGATAATGAGCTTTACAGCTGTCTCTGCGAAGAGCTTTTCAAGCGGGATGGCGGTGTGCCGTTCGCTGCCGCCAGTTGCGGTGTGATACAGTCCGGGGTAGTAGTAAAAGTCCGACCGGTCGGATATGAGCGTGACATTAGCGATATCCTCCTTGGTGAGCTCGAGTGCAGTCCGGATACCGCCGAACCCGCCGCCGACAATCACGACGTGCTGCCGTGTTTTTGGCTGCATTTTTTTCATCTTACCGCAATTGTAGCAATAAGCGTAAGCAGCTTGCAAATCTCTATAGAAACGCCTAAGCTTAGGTGGTATGCAGGACATAAAAAATGCCCTTCAAAAGTTTGGTTTTCTTGGTGAGCTCGACGACTCGCCCGAAGCGCTCGATACTGCGAGCCACGACGCGAGTATGTACGAGCTGCGACCCCAGGTCGTGGCCCGCCCGCTCGATGCTGCCGATGTGCAGCGGCTCGTCAGGTTTGTGAATAAATATCGACGTGATAATCCGGATCTGTCACTGACAGCACGTGCGGCCGGCACCGATATGGCGGGCGGCGCGATCAACGAGTCAATCATTGTCGATTTCGCGGCGCACTTTACAAAGGTCGGGCCTATTACCAGTGCGACTGGTATCACCCAACCGGGTGTTTTTTACCGTGATTTCGAGAAGGAGACGCTTAAAAAAGGTCTGCTCATGCCCTCCTATCCCGCCTCGCGCGACCTCGCGGCCATGGGCGGAATCGTCGCCAATAATTCCGGCGGCGAGAAATCGCTCGAGTACGGTAAACTGGAAGATTTCGTGACGGCGCTCCGGGTTGTGTTCGCTGACGGCAAAGAGTACGAGGTAAAGCCCCTCAGCAAAAAGCAGCTCGAGAGCAAAATGCGCCAGGGCGACTTCGAGGGTAATCTGTATAAGCGGGTTTTTGAACTGTGCGAGGAGCACTACGACGAGATTAAAGCCGCCAGGCCGAAAGTCAGCAAAAACAGCATGGGCTATACGCTGTGGCGCGTCTGGGACCGCGAGACGGGCATATTTGATCTGACAAAGCTCATTGTTGGTTCCGAAGGTACGCTGGGGCTGGTCACCGAGGCGACGCTCCGGCTCGTACCTAGCCGCCCGCACTCCGGGCTGCTGGTGTTGTTCCTAAAGAGTACGAATGATCTCGGGGAGCTTATCCCGAAAGTGCTGACATATAAACCGGCGACGTTCGAATGTTTCGACCAGGCAACGCTTCTCCTTACGATCAAGTTCATGCCGTATTTCCTAAAAATGTTGGGTCTCAAGAAATTTATTCACCTCGTTATGTCGCTTCTACCTGATGCGTTACAGCTGTTTCGTGGGGTACCCAAAATGATACTGATGGTTGAGTTTAACGGGGAGACCGAAGAAGAGGTGCGTGAAAAAGTGCAGGTTCTGCACCGCAGCCTCAGCAGATATCGAGCACGTTACGAAATCAATGGCTTCGAAGAGGCTGCCACCGAGGGTAAAAGCGAAAAATTTTGGATCATGCGGCGGTATGCGTTTCAAGTCCTTCGTAAAAAAGTTAAGGATAAACATACTGCGCCATATATTGATGACTTTGCGGTGCCACCGGAGCATCTCGTTGCCTTTTTACCTCAGCTCAGGAAAATAATTGAAAAGTATAAGTTATTTGCTACTGTGCAGGGGCACATCGGCGATGGCAATTTCCATGTCATTCCACTGATGAAGATAGAGGACGAAAAAGAGCGCAAAAAACTTGAACCATCGCAGCGCGAGGTCAATAATCTGGTGTTGAAGTACGGTGGATCCTTAAGCGGCGAGCACAACGATGGTTTGGTGCGCGGTCCATGGCTCGAGGCTCAGTTCGGTAAAAACATCTATGCCATGTTTAAAGAAGTGAAAGATATCTTTGACCCCGAAAACATCTTCAATCCGCACAAAAAGACTGACGCGACCTGGGACTTCAGTTTTTCGCACATCCGCGAGCATTTTTGAGTTTAGAGATAGGTGTTGTTTCCCCGCAATGAGAACACCTACTGGATTCAGTCGTTATTCATTAAGAATGAGCAAGCCCCTTCTCAGGCGCAACTGTCGCGCTGCTCAGTTGCGGCCCGCCTTCCCCCACTCGCTTTTCGCCCGTGGTCGCGCTGTGCGCTCCGCGAGCCGAAGCCAGTTTTCTTCTCTATAGGTCTTCTCTTTGCCTCTATGGAATGACCCATGTACAATGAAGCGTAAGCATGAAGAGCCCACGGAAAAAACTGTTAGGACTACGGCTGCCGCGGGTGCCAAAGATGCCCAGGTACCTGATTATCATCAGCTGGGTCATTGGACTTGCATTGTTTGCCGGCCTGCTTTTTGTTTTGCTGCGCGGCCAGACATTTGATGTGCTCCAGACGAAGGGGCAAGTCGGTGACCGGCAGCGCGACCTGTTGCTTTTTGCGACTGGTCTCGCCGTTCTCGTTCTCCTGCCGGTGTATATCATGCTATTTGGTTTTGCGTGGCGCTATCGGGCTGGCCACAGACGTGCCTATACGCCAAACTGGGACTCCGACAAGCGCTATGAGGCAATCTGGTGGGGTATCCCAATCCTGATCATTATTGTTCTCGCCGGAGTGACCTGGACAACATCACATACTCTCGACCCAAAAACGGCTCTTGCGTCAGACAAGACCCCGCTCAAGGTCCAGGTTATCGCGCTACAGTGGAAGTGGCTGTTTATCTACCCTGACCAAGAGGTAGCCAGTGTCAACGAGTTGACGATCCCGGTTGGGCGGCCGGTGCAGTTTAGTATTACGGCCGATGCGCCGATGAACTCATTTTGGATTCCGCAGCTGGGCGGCCAAATCTACGCCATGAGCGGCATGACGACGACGCTGAACTTAGTTGCCGACCATGCCGGGACGTACCGTGGCATGTCGTCGAACATCAGCGGCAAAGGCTTTGCTGACATGCATTTTATGGCCAGGGCGGTGAGTGCGCAGCAGTTTAGCGATTGGACAGCGAGCATTCATCGACACGAGAGTAGCAAAGACCTGACAATGGCTGCCTACACCGAGCTGGCCAGGCCCGGCACGGGCGGTGTCCAGTACTACCACCTGCACGACAGCAACATATTCGACGATGTTATTATGAAGTACATGGGCCATCAGACGATGCAAAGCACCGATTCTTCGTCATCGTCGTCTTCTGACCAGGCTACTAGCCACGCTGACCATACAGATCACATGGAGGGTATGTAAATGCTGCTCGCAAGCCTACTTGGGCGCATGGAGTGGCAGTATTTTTGGCACGGCTGGGTACAGTTGGGCGGCCAGCTGGCAACAGTGCTAGGTGCCCTGCTCATCGTGGCCTTACTGACCTATTTCAAGAAGTGGAGATGGCTGTGGCGCGAATGGCTGACAACGCAAGACGCCAAGCGCATCGGTGTTATGTATCTCATCGTCTCAACGGTAATGTTGCTCAGAGGCTTTGGCGACGCGATCATGATGCGGCTGCAGCAAGCGCTGGCGAGTGGTCATTCGGCGGGTTTTCTCAGTGCCGATCACTTTCAACAGGTTGTGACTGCTCACGGTACTATCATGATTTTCTTTGTGGCGATGGGCTTTATGTTCGGGCTTATCAACCTCGTGCTACCACTCCTGCTGGGGGCCCGAGATGTTGCTTTCCCGACCCTGAATTCGATCAGCTTCTACCTCTACCTTGCTGGTGTCGTGCTGGTCAACCTGTCGCTGGTCTACGGTGATTTCGGTGCGGTCGGCTGGCTGGCCTATCCGCCTCTGAGCGAACTACAGTATAGCCCTGGCCCGGGGGTTGATTACTGGCTGTGGAGTATCCAGATCGCCGGCATCGGCAGCACACTGAGCGGCATCAATTTCCTGGTGACTATTCTGAAAAAGCGCGCCAAGGGTATGACGCTCATGCGTATGCCGGTATTTGCCTGGAGCGTTTTTGGCTCGATGATACTCGTCATCTTCGCCTTTCCTATTCTCACCGCGACGCTTTTCATGCTGTCACTGGACCGCAGCCTCGGCATGCACTATTTCACCTCGATGCTAGGTGGCAACCCGATGATGTATATCAACCTGATCTGGGCCTGGGGTCACCCGGAAGTGTACATCCTCATTTTGCCGGCTTTCGGCATCTATAGCGAGGTCGTGGCGACCTTCAGCCGCAAACGGCTGTTCGGCTACACCAGCATGGTCTGGGCCCTCATGGCCATCACGTTTCTGTCATACGCCGTCTGGGCGCACCACTTCTTTACCATGGGAGCAGGTGCCAACGTCAACGCCTTCTTTGGCATCATGACGATGATTATTGCTGTGCCGACCGGTGTCAAAGTGTTCAATTGGCTATTCACGATGTACCGGGGGCAAATTGAGTTCAACTCAGCGATGTGGTGGTTTATGGCGTTTGCCGCGACGTTCGTCATCGGCGGTGCAACGGGCGTACTGCTGGCGGTGCCGGCTATCGATTTTCAGGTGCATAACAGCCTGTTTTTGGTGGCGCACTTCCACAATACGATTATCAGCGGGGTGCTATTCGGCTACTTTGCCGGTCTTACCTACTGGTTCCCGAAAATTTTTGGCTTCCGGCTGCATGACCGTTTCGGCAAGGCGGCGGCAACCTGCTGGACGGTCGGGTTCCTGCTGGCTTTCGTGCCGCTGTATATCCTTGGCTTCCTCGGAGCCACGCGGCGGCTCGACCACTATGACCCGAGTCTCGGCTGGCAGCCGCTATTTATTGTGTCTGGAATCGGCGTATTGGTTATTGGCCTCGGTGTGGCGCTGCAGGTGCTACAGCTGCTGTATAGCATCTGGAAACGCAAAGAATTAGCCGATAGCACTGGCGACCCCTGGGATGGTCGCACTCTCGAGTGGTCGGTTCCCTCGCCGGCGCCGTACTACAACTTTGCCCGCATGCCGGTCGTACACGGCCGTGACCCCTGGCACACTGCCAAAGCAAAAGGTACCTCGGTATTTGAAGGGCCGTACACCGATTTTGTGTTGCCGCAAAATACCGGACTGGGCGTTTTTATTGGCGTGTTTGCCTTGCTGTTTGGCTTTGCAGCCATTTGGCACCTGTGGTGGCTGGCACTGCTTGCTGCTACCGGCATTATCGCGGCGCTTGTTCGGCGAACCTATGATGACGACATTGAGTTTACTGTAACGGCTACAGAAGCGAAAAAGCTCGACGCGAGCAGAAAGGCGGCGGCATGAGCGAGTTCGCTCCATCAGTAGCCACAGAGCAAACTGCGCCCCAGAGCGCCGCGCAGCTCGGGTTCTGGTTGTACCTCATGACCGATTGCCTACTGTTTGCGAGCCTATTTGCCAGTTTCGTGGTGCTGCGTGGTCAGACGGCCGGGGGCGTAAGCGGCGCAGCTATTTTTAGTCTATCTTTCGTGTTTATCGAAACGCTCATCCTCTTGACGAGCAGCCTGACAGCCGGTCTGGCACTGGTGACGGCTCGAAACGGTCGACCGCGGCTAAGCCTGGTGCTGCTTACTGCTACTGCGCTACTCGGAGCCAGCTTTCTCGCTATGGAGATATCCGAATTTCATACATTGGTTGCTGAGGGCCACAGCTGGACGCACAGCGCGTTTTTGTCGTCTTATTTTGGGCTGGTTGGAACCCACGGACTGCACATTACCGTTGGGCTCGTCTGGTTACTTGCTTCCATGGTGTACATCTGGCGGCGTGGCATGACAGTGCGCCAGATGCAGCGCTTGACGATGTGGACGATGTTTTGGCATTTTCTTGATATTGTTTGGATAGGTATATTTACCATAGTGTATCTTGTGGGAGTTGTCTGATGATCCGTAAGCATATTGAACCACTACCCAACCACCACGACGCCCCAATTAAGACTTACCTGGCCGGCTACGCACTGGCGCTCGCGCTCACGGCCGCTGCCTTCGTGTTGGTCTCTGCCTATCGTGCATCTGACAGCGAAATCATGAGCCGTGGGCTACTGCTCGTCTGTCTAGGTCTATTGGCAGGATTTCAGCTTATCATCCAGTCGGTCTTTTTCTTGCATTTGTCGGCTGAACGGCGAGCCCGTCTCACGCTCGTTTCGACCCTGTTCACGGTTCTCGTTGTACTTACTATCGTCGTAGGTTCGCTCTGGATCATGCATAACCTAAACTACAATATGATGCCGCGTGATGTCGACCAGTACATCCAACAAGAAGAAAATATTCACAAGTAAGCAACGGATAGTGGGAGACTAGACATAGTGAGTTGGCGTGATTTTGTAACACTGAGCAAGCCCGGGATCGTTTTCGGCAATGTGTTTGCAGTTGTCGGTGGCTACTACGTCGGAACAAATATGACTGATTGGCCGGTGCTTCTCAGTCTCATCGTTGGCTCGGGCGCAGTGATTGCGGCGTCGTGTGTTATCAACAACTACTTGGACCGCGATATCGACATCCACATGAAGCGCACCGCCAAACGGCCATCGGTCACGGGCGTCATACCGCCGAAGGTTGGTATGTACTATGCCGCTTTCTTGTACGTGCTTGGGCTTGGGCTTTTGCTCTGGCAGACCAACGCGCTCGTTGCCGGTCTCGGCGCGGCTGCGGCTGTGCTGTACACAGCGGTGTACGGGTATGCCAAGCGGCGGACGCCCTACGCGACGATTATCGGTGCGTTTCCCGGTGCGGCGCCACCGGTCGCCGGCTACGCAGCGGCAACGGGGCAGCTTGACCTTGGTGCCCTGCTGCTATTCCTCATCATGTTCTGCTGGCAAATGCCGCACTTTTACGCGTTGGCCGTGTACCGGCAGCAAGACTACGAGCGTGCCGGTGTGCCGATTATGCCGGCAGCGAAAGGCTTGGCTCGAACTGTCTGGGAAATACGATTTTTTGGTGTGGCGTTCATCATCTGCTGTTTCTTACTCTCGCGCCTCGGGTATGCGGGTTTTATGTTCGGTCTCGGTATGACGGTGCTGGGTTTTTACTGGCTAGCCGCAATGTTTAGTCCCGATTGGCGAAACAAACCTGACGAAGTTGGGCGTCGCGTTTTCAAGCGCTCTCTCCTAGTACTCATGTGTCTCAACGCGTTCTGGGTACTATCGAACGTGCTCCTGTAGTTTTTCACTGCGGAGACAGGTACAATAAAGCTTATGCTTCAGCGATACGCTCGATGGGTCAAGCCCGCCCTGTCGATACTCTTCCTTGCGCTGGTTATCATCTTTCTATGGCGTAATTGGGGTGCGCTCGCCGAGAGTCTGAAACATATTCGGGATCTACCGGCGTATGTGTACGTGGCTGGTCTGATGCTTTTTTCGGGTACAGTTGTTCTGGCGGCGCTTTCGTACCGTGTGCTTGCTTTTAACCGTTTGCCCATGAGCGAGCTTCTTATCGTTGAAGTAGCGGCAGGGTTCATGAATAAGATCGTTCCGGCTGGGCTCGGCACACTCGGCACCCACGGTGTGTATTTGCATAACCGGCAGCATAACGCTGCTCAGGCAACGACGGTTATTAGTGTCAATAACCTCCTGAGCCTCGTCAATCACCTGGGGTTGCTCGGTTTGGCGTTGCTGGCTGGTGCCGGAGGCGGTGTCATTGCGGCACCCGGTAGGCCTTCGGTCCTCCAGCTGCTGATTGTTCTGACGTTGTTTGCCGCCTGCGCGGGGGCAGTTTATGTTCGCCCCGTTCGACTGGCTATGCGCACCTTTGCTCGCCACATGCTCGAGAGTCTCGATCGCTACAGAAAAAAGCCTAGGTCTTTGCTGCTCGCTGCCACGTCACTTACGATTATGACCACTGTGAACGTCGCTATTCTGACTGTTATTGCACTTTCGCTCGGTATCAGCCTCAGTGCGCCTGACCTGCTTGTCGTCTATAGCGCTGGGGTGCTGGTCGGAGCGGCGACGCCGACTCCCGGTGGTCTCGTCGGGGTTGAGGCCGGGCTTGCCGCTGGGTTTATGGCGTATGGTGTCGATAAACAAATTGCTTTTGCAGCCGCTCTTGCCTTTCGGCTCGTTACGTACTGGTTTCCGCTTATCCCAGGCTTTTTGGCACTCGTTTGGGCACGTAAGCTGAAGCTATTATCATCGGACTAAAGCGGTACGCGAACTGGTGCTTTGGGTATTGCATTTAAATGTTGTAAGACTTAGACGGGTAGTATTCGTGGTGATAACTCCAAGGTTAGCTGACGGGGACTGCGCACTTTGCCTTGCTTTTGGAGTTTACTCATGATCAGGGCAGTGCTTTCGCGGGTAAGACCTGTCATGTCTGCCAACAGCTGATGATTGACAGGAAAATTAACCCGCAGCCAATCACCTCGGACTGGATTGACATGGCAGACAGCCAGGTACCTTAGCGCCGCCATAACCTTATCCTGTGCATTCGTTTTGCCGAGGCTGCTGAGTCGTACGAGTAATTCATGTACTTCGAGCGAAAACCAATTCATGAGTTCGATGTTGAGTGCAGGGTTTACTTGTATGAGCTCAAGTAAACTCGCCTGAGAGACTACGCACACCTCGCAGTCGGTCAGAGTCGCATAAAACCAGCGAATCCTCTGTTGCTTGCCCGAGAAAAACGCAAACGGCAGGACACCGTATGCACTAAGAAGGTGGAGTATCTTCTCGTTGCCATCGTCATCGATGTCGTATATTTTTATGACGCCTTTGGTCAGGATGAATATGTTACTCATCAAATCATTCTGGTAGAGCAGTGTCTGGCCGCGCGGCAGGCGCTTGCGGCGCAAGTTTTTCGCGGCCGCGACTAACAGAGGAGTGCGTTCCATGCACTGTATTGTACCGCTGCGCGTAAAACGTAGTTGCGAGATTGATTACAGAACGAGGCATAAAGCACATCTGCTCAGCACACCGTTAACTCTGTTATTCAGCGGGCATACGAAAACACATATGCTGCTACCTTTTTCAGCTTATTCTCATGCATGACGGGTACTATAGCGGTATAAAAGGAGGTACGCACACGTGAAACAACACGCCAAAGCCGAAGTCGACGTTCTCGAGCGTTTTCTCCATATGCTTGGAGAGGGCTCTGTTACCTATCTCGCGGAGCAGGATAGCTCATTCGGCCACTTCGTCGAGAAACTGTATGGCAAGGTCGATGACCGCGCTGCTAAACTGCGCCGCAGCAGCCGCGTATCGGCCTAGGGGCCATAGCTAGTACTTGTTGATGATTGCCTGGAGCTTGTCGGATTTTGCCTGCGTCCAATCGCCGGGCTGTGCCACGGCTGCCCAAGCACTCGCGACAGTCGTCTCGTAGTTGTGGCCGTAATTTCTTGGCACGTTCATGCCGACTACTTGGTCGGCCGCCAGCTGCAGAAAGGTCACGAACGGCACCCAGTGCGTATTTTTCATGACATCCGGTGCACGGTCTTCGCTTACCCAATCGGGTTTATGGAGCGGCAAATTAAGGTTGAACCAGACAATCGGGTCGGAACCGTGCTGCATGTAGAGTACCCGGTGAGCGCCCCAACTTGACCGTCCTTTTGTTATGTCTTGGTTTTGCGAAGCGAAGCGTATGGCGCTGCCGCCATCGATAACCGGCTGCCATTCTGGGCTGCCCGGGTCACGCTGGCGCGTAACCTCTTGCCATAATGCCGTATCACCTGGGGCGCCCTGCCACAGTACGCCGTCGGCGCCATTTACCATGGCACTTGGGCCACTAAAGGCCGCTTGACCACCGAACGCTCCGAGGCTCAGGCCATACACGAGCAGCTTAGGCCGCTCGGTTTGCGGCAGGGCTGCCCACTTGGCATAAACTGCGTCGTATAACACTCGGCCGGTCTCCTGAGCCTTTTGCTTGTCTACCAAAAACGAAATCCAACTTGGCAAATACGAGTACTGCTGCGCCACGATTGCGCTGTCACCGCCGTACATATACTCGAGTGCGTCGACGGACTGGGCGTTCAGCCACCCTGTTCCGGTCGGGACGGCGATGACGAGTACCTTACGTTGAAAAGCCTTGGTTCTTTCAAGCTCCTTCACGGCAAGATTGGCGCGTGCGTACGCGTCTGGTGCGCTCTTGACGCCGACGTATACCCGTATCGGCTGCTTTGGCTGCTGTCCGCTAAAGTTTTTTAGCTCCTCTTGGCTGGGGCCATTTGCAACAAACTTCTTGCCTTGGTAGCCCAGCGTGTCCCAGACAGCCTGTGAATGGCTGCTGCCGGACCGGGTTGCCTCAGCCGGCTGGCTTACTCCCGGCGGCGTCGAGTTATTCTTGTGATTGTAGGCTAGTCCGCTGATTGCACCGAGAAAGTTCAAGAACGCGCCGCTGACAACCCAGGTCACAAACAATGTAACGAGCACAAAGCTTAGCGCAATGCTGATCCGGCGTGGCATGACACGATCAATCTTTGTGAGTAGCCAGTGGTATAGCCGGCCAACCGACCGGCCAAGCTTGACACAGCCGATACCGACAACTACGGCGAGCGCAAATACCAGTACAATGTACTGTCCCTCTACGGCTGGCACTTCGACCAGCGCTCGGAGCTGGTTCTGCCAGATATCACCAAGAGTCAAAAACATGATGATGAGCAGGCTGCCAACGATATACAGCAGCCACCAAGCAAGCTTTTTGCCGCGTACCAGCACGTCCCGCTCAAACAGCCAGCGCAGCACAAAGCTGCACAGCACCCCAAGGCCGTAGCCAATCGCCAAACTTACGCCCGAAACGAGTCCCTGGAAAAACCACGACCGTGGCAACAAGGAAGGAAGCAACGAAAAACAAAAGAATATGACCGCAAAAACCAAGCCTATATAGTTGTATGTCCGGATATAGCGGTCGATGCGAACGAGTATAGTGCTGAGCTGCGGTGGTTTTTTCTTTGTCATGGCTTCATTGTACACTGTAATCAGCACAGTTAGTGCACGCCCCAATATGATTCTTCGAAAACCGATCATCAAACTCAGTAGCGCACATTTGCTTGCACTCCTGCTGCTCTGTTTGCTCGTTGCCAGCTTTGCCCTGACTCGAGTGTCTGGCGTGGCGCGAATTTTGGCGGTGGCTTTCTTTGGCACGCTCGTTTGGCTTATCTACCGAAAGGCCGGTCTGGCGCCGCGCGATGTCGGCTTGGCTCGCTCGTCACTCTTGAGCGGGCTCATGTGGGGTCTGGGCGCGGCGGCTGTGGTCGGGCTGGTGATATTTGTTGCTGCCAGCGTGGAGCCGCACTATTTTATGGATAAGCGCTACCACGAGACTCTGCCGCAAGCGATTATAACGAGTCTGTTTTTCATCCCTTTCGCGACGGTGATATTCGAAGAACTGGTGTTCCGCGGGGTGCTCTTGGCACTGCTCGGGCGGCAGTATTCGCTTAAGCTGTCGGTGCTTATTTCGTCGCTTTGTTTTGGGCTGTGGCATGCGTTCTCTTCGCTGGGTGTTAGCGGAACATTATTCGGCAATGTCGATGGCGTACACAAACTGCTGACCATGGTTGTCGTGATTGCTGCGACGGGCACGGCCGGTGCAATCTTTTGCCTGCTGAGAATCAGGTCGGGCAGTATCATCGCGTCAATGTTTGCGCACTGGAGTATCAACGCCTTCGCGCTCATTGCTGCCGCCATCGTCTGGGCCCGGTAGTAGGAACCACCATGCTGATAAAAAAAGTGCACGTACGCACCATCATTAAAAAATTGCCTGAATCTGGCTGGGGCGGAGAGATTCGAACTCCCGAATGCCAGGACCAAAACCTGGTGCCTTACCACTTGGCGACGCCCCATCGTCCTTCCGTACGTGCATGCCTCGCTTTGGCTAGTCGCCAAAAGCATCGGCTTGGCTGTTGCGGTCGTGCTCTTTAGAATCACATTCAGTCGCATGCGCTCCTTGGATTGTGATTTTGAAAAGCTGCAAAGACTTGCGATGAGCCCACACCATTTTACCTCATCCGCGTACAAGATAAAATCGTGTCAACGAGCAGCGCGCGGCGCTAGTATTGGATGGCTAGTTGCCAGATAGGCTAGTTGTAGGTGGGGCCGCCGGGGATGCCGAAAAACTCCTCGAGTGTGGTTATGCCGAGGCGGTGCATTTCAGTGGCCAGTTCAGTGCCAACGTAGCGGTAGTGCCAGGCCTCGTACTGGTAGCCGGTGATGGCGGTTTTGTCGGACGGGTAACGCAGGATAAAACCGTAAATATACGCATTGGCCGAGAGCCACTTCCCTTGCGCAGTATTTGCGAAGCAATTGTCGAGTGAGCAGCCACCGCCCTGAATATCGAGGGCAAGGCCCGTCTGGTGCTCGCTGTAGCCGGGGCGCGCGCTAAATGTGTCGGTCTGAGCGACCCCGTACTGGGCGACGTACCCGTTATAGACGCTCACCTGGTAGCTATACGATCGGTAGCCGCTCGTCGCGCTGATGGGCGTTCCGGCTGCCGCCGCTGCAGACTGCATCTGGGAGAATGCCGCCGCGGCGTCGGTGCGCATCCGCTGACCATTACCGACGCTCTGGAGCGACGTGGGCGTGTAGCCGAGAGGACTGAGCGGGTGCTGCTTATTCACGACGACCCACAGGCTGCTCGCGTCGGTCGTGGAATATTTCGACTTGTCGAAAACGGGGGTGGTTGGTTCGGTTGGTGTCGGTGTCTGCGGCGACACTGCCGGCTCTGCCTTTTTTGTCGCCGAAGTCTCACTTTTTGCTGGTTTCGGGGGGCTGGTTGCCTGCGAAGGCCGCAAAAAATGCCAGCCGATGAGCACGATACAGGCCACGCCGATAGCCAGAACAAGCTGCGTGCGGCGCCGCTTCGGAACATGTATTTTCATAGCTATAGTATACGCCAGATACGATTTTCGCGCGCAGTAAAACTCCTTGAGTTTTTGGGGTAAAGACGGTATCATAGCCGCAAATACATTAACGCGTGGTAGTTTTCGAAACACATTTATGAAACAAGCTCAGGCTGCGGCTGACTGTATAGAGCCGCTCTACATCAATGGTATGCGTGGTCGGTTACTGCGTGCTCCGGCGACGGCAGCTAAAAAGCGTGAAATGCTGCTCATTTATGGTCACCACGCACTGCTGGAGCGCTGGTGGGGTCTCGTCGAAAATTTACAGGAATATGGCAATGTCACCATGCCCGATTTGCCGGGATTTGGCGGCATGGATAGTTTTTTTGCTATCGGCAAAGCACCGACCATCGACAATTACGCCGACTATCTAGCAGCTTTTGTAAAAATGCGCTATCGGCGCAAACGAGTGACTGTCATCGGTATATCATTCGGCTTTGTCGTCATCACGCGTATGCTGCAGCGCTACCCAGAGTTGACGAAAAAAGTAGATCTCGTCGTCAGCATGGTTGGTTTTATGCACCGTGATGATTTCCTGTTCCCGCCGCGTCGCCGCGTCGATTACCATATCTGTACACGTATCATGGGCACTGCACCGTTAGCTCGTGGCATCCGCTATCTGGGACTGAATTCGTTTGTCATAAAAAAGATTTACGTCCGTTTGCCGCCTGGCCGACGGCGTTTTGTCGAGATGACGCCCGATGACTTCACGCGGCTGATGAATTTTGAAGTTGAATTGTGGCAGAAAAACGATGTGCGGACGCACTGGCGCACGACCAGTGAGTTTCTCGAGGTTGATAACTGCCAAACGGCGATCGATCTGCCAGTGTGGCATGTACGTTCCAGCGGTGACCACTACTTTGATAATGATATTGTGGAGCAACACATGAGGGTCGTTTTTTCTCGCTATAGCTATGGGGTCATGAAATCACCAGCTCATACACCGAGTATTCTGGGTGACAAAGAAGAACTTGGTGTTATGCTGCCTCCGAAACTGCGCCGCAAACTCGGAGCCAAACAGCGGTAGCCATGTTTGAGACAACCCTCCGTAAGAAGTAATCCAGTGGTATACTGAAAGGCACGTATGAAGATTGGACTTGTCTGCCCGTACAGCATCGCCAAAGGCGGTGGCGTACTTGAGGTGGTGAAAGCACTCCAGACTGAATTTACGAAGCGTGGTCACGAGGCGGTTATTATCACTCCGCAGCTAGCCGAACCGTATGATACGCGCGGCCGCCGAGTAATATTCCTCGGTGCTCTGACGGATTTTAAGTCACCGACCGCGACGACGATTCAGGTGAGCGCCAGTGTGCTAACCGACGAGATTGACGCCATGCTCGAGCAGGAGCAGTTCGATGTACTCCACTTTCACGAGCCTTGGATACCGGTGCTGAGTCGGCAAATTCTCAGCCGCAGTACGACCGTAAATATCGCGACGTTCCATGCCAAATTGCCTGAAACACTCGCCAGCCGGGCCATCGCTCGGGTAATTACGCCGTATACCAAACCGCTCCTCAGGCATATCGATGCCTTCACTGCTGTTTCTGAAGCCGCGGCCGACTATGTGCGTACGTTGACCGACGAACCGATCGACATTATCCCAAACGGCATCAATGTTGGACACTACCGACGGCCGGCAAACCTTCCGAGTCCGGCGGTCAGTAGCAAACCGAAAACAGTGCTCTACCTCGGCAGACTCGAGAAACGCAAAGGCGTCAAGTACCTGTTGTACGCCTTTCAGCAGCTTCAAGAGCGGCACCCGGACGTACGTCTCATTATCGCTGGAAACGGTGGCGACCGCGAAAAACTTGAGGAATTGTGCGCTGCGCTTGAGCTGAAGAATGTCGAATTCCTCGGCTATATCGACAACCACCATAAGCGTGAACTGCTACATACGGCCGACCTGTTTTGCTCACCCGCCCTGTTTGGCGAGAGCTTCGGTATCGTACTACTCGAAGCGATGGCAAGCGGTCTCGTGACAGTCGCGGGTAATAACCCGGGCTACGAGAGCGTCATGACCGGTCTCGGCCAGCTTTCGCTCGTCAACCCGCGTGACAGCAAGGAGTTTGCACACCGTATGGAGTTGCTGCTGACTGACGTCGGTATTCGTGAGCTTTGGAAAAAATGGGCTCGTAAGCAAGTGCGGCAGTTCGAATATACTAAAGTTGCCGATAAATATTACGCTGCCTACGAGCGAGCTATTGCGGCCGCAACATCTGAGGCGGAGAGCTAGTCGTGCGTGTCGGCTTCGTGCTCGATGAATCATTTGATAATCCGGATGGCATCCAACAGTATATACAGCAGCTTGGTATGTGGTTGACGGCTGAGGGGCACGAAGTGTACTACCTGGTAGGACAGACGGAGCGCCAGGATATTGCCGGTATATATAGCCTCAGTCGAAATGTGAAGGTTAAATTTAACGGCAATTGGTTATCGATGCCGCTGCCGGTACCGCGGGCCAAGCTTCAGCAGGTGCTGGACGAGCTGAAACTAGATGTGCTTCACGTGCAAGTTCCCTACAGTCCTTTCATGGCCGGTCGACTTATCAAGCTCGCGCCGAGCAGCACCGCTGTCGTCGGCACGTTTCACATCTTGCCCTACTCGTGGCTGGCAACAGTTGGTAGTATGGGGCTTCGTCTGCTTAATGTCCGCACGGCTCGCCGATTCGATGCCATGGTGGCAGTCTCTGAGCCGGCACGTCGGTTCGCCCGTCGTGGCTATGGCTACCACTGCGAGGTTGTGCCCAATACGTTTGACTACGCTCGGTTTGCACCGACCAAAAAGTCAGCCACTCCGCCAGGTAAAACCATTGTCTTCCTCGGTAGACTCGTCCAACGTAAGGGCGTTCATCACTTGCTGGAGGCGCTCAATGAGTTGAAGCAAAGCAGCCGCTTACCAGCCGGTTGGCGGCTTATCATCGGTGGCAAAGGCGAGCTGACAGATGTCCTCCAGAGCGCGGTGAAACGCTACGGCCTCCAACGTATTGTGCGCTTCGAAGGTTTTATTGCCGAGGCCGACAAGCCGGCGTTCTTGGCTCGTGCTGACATCGCGGTGTTTCCGAGTACGGCCGGTGAGAGTTTCGGCATTAGTTTGCTTGAGGCGATGGCAGCGGCGCGAGGTGTGGTACTAGCGGGCGATAACCCGGGGTACAGCTCCGTCATGAGTGGCTTCACCGATCAATTATTTGATCCACGCCGTACCAGCGCCTTCGCTGACTTGCTCGAACGCTGGATGAGCCAGTCGGACGAGCGGGTGGCGCGCGCCAAAGAGCAGCGGGCGTATGTCCAGCGGTTCGATGAGCAGATCGTCGGCCGCGAGATAGCGGCAGTGTACGAAAAGGCTTTGCAAAAGCGGCGCGCGCCGTGACATAATGGCCGGTATGGCACGCCTGTTTCCAAAAGAAGATTCAGACTTTGAAGTCACCATTTCGACCCATACGATCATCCGGGTGATCTTACTGACGGCTTTCAGCGTCGTTTTGTTTGAGGCTATTCGTCATAGCGCCCATACACTGACGCTTATCGGCGTGGCGTTTTTCCTCAGTCTTGCACTAAACGCGCCGGTGCATTGGCTCGCCAATCGTCTGCCTGGTAAAAAGCGTGGTAGTCGAACACTGGCGACGGCGATTTCGGTTGTCATCATTCTGGTGTTTATAGGTGCGTTTCTGGCGGCTATCGCACCGCCGTTGACTCGTCAGACAACAACGTTCGTACAGAGCGTACCACAACTCGTTCGAGATACACAGACGGGACACGGTCCCATTGGGCGATTTGTTGCACAGCACCATCTCCAAAATCACGTGCGAAACCTGTCTGATCAATTGTCGAGTCGAACATCGGATATTGGCAATTCCGCCATCACTACTGTCGGTAGGGTGGGGAGCGGCCTCTTCGCGACTCTCGCGGTAGTCGTGCTAACGGTTATGATGCTGACGGAAGGACCGCACTGGCTGAAGCTCTTTGCGCAGATGATTCCACCCCGACGCAGAGAACACACAGTCGAATTGGCAAGCAAAATGAACGGTGTTGTGCAGGGTTATGTCAACGGCCAAGTCATTCTGGCGGCCATCGCTTCGTTGTTCATTGTTCCCATGTTGTTCATCCTAGGTATCAGCTACCCGATTGCACTCATGGTTATCGTTTTTATCTGTGGGCTGATCCCCATGGTCGGGCACACCATCGGTGCTATCATTGTCACAACTGTCGCGCTCTTTCACTCTGTACCGGCTGCCATCATTATCCTGTGCTACTACATTTTGTATCAGCAGATTGAGAATTACGCTGTTCAACCCAAAATCCAGGCGAATTCGACGAATATGTCGCCGCTGCTGGTGTTCATTGCCGTGCTGCTTGGCGCCAACTTCGGCGGCCTGCTCGGGGCGCTCGTGGCTATCCCGGTCATGGGCTGTCT
>CAYWOA010000004.1:25962-31218 GCA_964459795.1 uncultured Candidatus Saccharibacteria bacterium
CCTTGCCTGCTCACGCTCGTCCAGGACGCGTTTTTGGTCCGAAGTAATGTCCGGTACGGCTAGCACAATACCAAGTAGCGCCTCGGTGGCCGCTTGCAGGTTACCGAGGTCAGCGGCGGAAAGCTTGCCCGCTAGAGCCTCATCGGCCGCTTCGTCGAGCCGTTGCAGCGCACTCGGTGTGTCGAGGTCATCAGCCAGGGCAACGAGCAGCTTGGCCCTAATATCGCTGCTTGCAGTGCTTTCGGCGGGCAGCTGGCCGGGTTGCCACAACAGCGCCGCCGCTTCTTGCCAGTGTCTCAACCGATTTTGGGCAGCTTCGAGGTTCTCCCAGGTGAAGTTTCCCTCTGTGTGGTAGTGTTTGCCGAGCACAAACACTCGAAATGCTGCCAGGTCATAGCCTTTGGCTGTGATGTCAGCGAGCGTGTAAATATTGCCAAGTGACTTGCTCATTTTTTTACCATCGGCCTTCAGATGGTTATTGTGTACCCAAAACTGGCTAAATGGCTTGCCGGTTACGGCCTCGGTCTGGGCAATTTCATTGGTGTGGTGCACGGGAATATGGTCGATGCCGCCGGTGTGGATATCTATCTGGTCGCCGAGCGTTTCGCGCGCAATCACGCTGCACTCCAAGTGCCACCCCGGGAAGCCCCACGAGCCACGCACTGCACCGCTCTGCTGACTGGCAGAGCCAGCCACTCCCGCGGTGCTTTCGGCACGCTGCCGCGTTGCATCCTCCGCTGCTCGTTCTCCGTACTCTGCGTACGGCTCACTCCGCTGCTCAGATGCGCCTTGCATCGTATCCGAATGCGAGGTTCGTGACTCGCCCAAAGCATGCATTTCGTCGGTGCCATCGCCCGCGCCCCACTCCGTCCACCACTCCATGTCGCGTTTCTGGTCTGTTGGGCTGAATTTCCAAATCGCAAAATCGGTAATATTTCGCTTGCCCTCCACGCTGACTCTGGCACCGGCTTCAAGCCCGGCGATATCAAGTCTGGCGAGATGGCCATAATCCTGGAGCTTGCTGGTATCGAAATAGAGCCCATCGCCGTTAATAATGTACGTGTAGCCTTTGGTCTCAAGAACCTGGGCAAATGCAATCTGCTGCTGGATATAATCGGTTGCCCGGATGAGATTATCCGGGCGAAGCAAACCAAGCTGCTCTGCTTCGCGGTCCGCGATGGCAATGTACTTATCGGCGACGTCCCACGCCGTAAGGCCCTCATGCTTCGCGCCTTTTTCCATCTTGTCCTCGCCCGTGTCATCGTCGCTTGTCAGATGGCCAACATCGGTGATATTTTGGGTGCGCTCAACCGCAAAACCTTCTGCGCGTAGTGTGCGCACGAGGACGTCCCAGTAGATATAGCCCAGCCAGTTGCCGATGTGTGGCTGACTATAGACCGTCAGACCGCAGGTGTAGATCCTGACTTTGCCCGGCTCGAGCGGCGTGAGTTCATCGACGGTTCTGGTGAAGGTGTTATATAGCCTCATGCGATGTCTCCGCGCAAGGTATCTAATAACTCGGTAGCATAGCGTACGCACTCAGCCTCGATATCCTCATAACTACGACTACTCAAGATCTTGAAACCGGCGGCGTAGTCGTGCCCACCGCCGCCCATGTGTTCGGCGAGCTTCGCCGCAACGGGCGTGCCGGTATTTGCGCGGATAGCTGCGGTCACACGGCCGTCGTCGTACGACTTAAAGACGATGGTTAGTAGAACGCCACGTACCTGCAGCATGTCGAATTGAATAAGCGGCGCTGGGTTATACAGGGGGCTATATTCGTTAATTTCTGATTGCGTGACTTTCACGTATGCCAGCTTGCCGTTGACCGCAAACTTTGTGTTATCGATGAGGGCGGCTTTGTAACGGTAGATTTTCTGGGCCATTTTGCCGTATTCGCGGCGGGCTTCCTCGAGCACTGACCGGTTGGCGCCGAGGTCGGTCAGGTCGGCCATAATGCGGTAAGTTTGGGCTGAGGTGAGGTCGTTTGTGAGCCCCTGTGTGTCACCTAGGATGGAGGCCATCAGGCACTCTGCAGCCTCTCCTGAAATCTTCCACCCAGCAGTCGCCGCCAGCTCGAATATGAGCTGGCCGGTAGAAGCGGCGGTCTCGTCGACAAGCCTGAGATTGGTAAAATCGAGTGGTTTCTCCACTGTGCCATGATGGTCGAGGATGATTGATGGGCGGCTCTTGACCCAGCTGAGCTGGCCGGACGTATCGAGCCGTTCAAGTAGTGTATATGTGCTGGCGTCGACGATGATGCTGAGGTCAAATTGGTTTGGCAGTGTGTCTACCACTCTGTCCCAACCAGCGAGGTAGTGGAGATAATCTGGCATATTGACGCCGCAGTAAAGTACGGTGTCTTTCCCGAGATCACCAAGTATGTGCTCGAGTGCCAGCGCGCTACCGAGTGAATCGGCATCTGGGTTATCGGCCTGAATGATGACGATTTGCTGCGCGGTCTCGACCGCCTGCTGGATATCTTGCTGCATAATTGCTCTTATTGTACACGGCTTCAGGCGCTGTAGGATACATTACTGGTCTAAACGTGCTGCCGTGATACGCTTATGTTATGGAGCGGAGTAAGAAAAGCGAACGCGAACTTAAGGAGATGCTCGGCGAAGCCACAGGACTTGTGCCGGTCGGTTCAATCTGGCGTCACTATAAGGGTGGCCGCTATAAAGCAGTTTGCATTGCGTTCGATGAGGAAACGCTTGATTTTGAAGTTGTCTACGAGCCTGTGGGTGAACCGCTCATTCATTTTACTCGTCGTCTCAGTGTCTGGCTCGAGACAGTCGAATGGCGTGAAGCTACTCTTCCGCGCTTTGAGCACATCGCTGATATCTAGGCGCGAACGCTACAGAAGCTGCCGGCCTTCGAGTGCCCGACTGAGAGTGATTTGGTCGGCGTACTCGAGATCGACACCGATGGGCAAGCCGCGGGCAAGCCGTGATATCTTGACCGAGCGGTCATTGATCTGCTGTTGGATGTAGAGCGCGGTTGATTCGCCTTCGACGCTGGCATTTGTTGCCAGGATAACCTCCTCGACCTTGTCCTCGTCGATGCGCTTTACGAGCTCGCCGATGTGCAGTTGCTCCGGCGTGACACCATCGATTGGTGAAACGAGCCCACCGAGGACGTGGTAAGTGCCATGGAAGCTCCCGGTTTTTTCGAGGGCAACGATATCAAGGGGTTCGGCGACAACGGCGATAAGCGTACGATCGCGCCGCGGATCGCTATACAGCGGTGAGATTGTTTCTGTTGCATTGATGAGCGCAAATGTCCTAGGACAGTATTTTACCCCTTCGTGTAGCCGCAAAAGTGCCTCGGCAATCTGCCGCGCCCTATCTGGTTCGCGTCTCACGAGAAAATACGCGTAGCGTTCTGCCGTGCGCGATCCAACCCCGGGTAGTTTTCCGAGAGCCTCGATGAGGTTTTCAAGTGCGGCCGGAAGAATATTCATAAACTAATACATTTCCCCATTGGGCAGGGCTACATGCCGAGATTGCCGAGCAAACCCATGAAAGGCTTCATTTTTTCGGCAGCGACTTGCTGGCTGGCGCTGATGGCGTCTTTGATTGCGTCTTCCAGCCAGCGTTCTAGCTGCTCTATATCTTCTAGGTCAACCATCTCGGGGTCGATGCGGATTTTTTTGATCTTTTGCTCACCGGTTATCTCGACGGTGACTGCGCCGTCACCTTGCTCGACCGCGATAATTTGTTTCTGCAGCTCTTTCTGCATCTTTTTGACTTGCATTAACATCTTGGCCTGGTCAAATCGACTCATAGTTCCTCCGATTTTGATTACGCATACCTAAAACTGCCGGTGCTCCACCGATGTGTCTATTGTAGCAGATTAGTCGCCTGGTTTGATGGTGATGGTATAGACGCGCTTTGTCTCAGGAGCATTCGGCCAGGCCGTGTAATACGCCTGAAGGTGGTACAGTGCCGAGAACGTGGCTAGTAGGAAGACGAAAACTAGGCCCGTAGTCCGTGCAACGGGATTGCGCGGGAAGACGGTAAGCCACTGATCGAAGAGATAGTATATGCCGCCGGCGATGACGAGGTATACGAGCGGCACTAACATCGTGATAGAGACGCTACCTCCGAGGATGATGAGCAGGCTACTCACAACGATGGTACCGATAAGAAAGAAATTTTGTCTGAGAATTGGTCGCTTGAATAAGACAAACAACCCCGCGAACAACAAAATAGTTTCGGCGACGTTCAGAAGCGGAGCGCGGTAGAGCCAATACTCAGGTGGCCAGTAGCCACGCCAGATGACTGACGATGCGAGATGAATCGTGTTGTAAAAGAGTGTACTAAGTGACGGGATGGTAGCAGGCAGCCCGGCTAGCGTTCTGAAAAGTGCGAGATGATGCATGCCGACCCATAGAAGCGGCGCGACGATGACCAGAAATAGACAGGAGACCAATATGGTGTGGACTGGTCCAAGTTTTTTTAAAAGCTGGCGCACATAGTCTCGCATAACGATGAGACCGATAATCTCAAACCATATAAATCCTGGGATATAGAGACAAATAGCCAGTAAGCCAGCAAGAAGATAGGCGATGAGCCGGTCATGTCGCGTGCGCATATACAGAAGCACGCAACTGATGAGTAAAAGTGTCGCCATCTGCAGTATGAGACCGGTGCCGTAGCGTCCAGCGTGCAAAAAGCCACTTGAGCTGATAAAAAGTACGGAGGCAAGAAATGCAACCCGCTTTGAGTACCAGTGAAGCGCAACCCAGTAGAATAGCACGGCGACGAATATGGCCAGGGAGGCTGCGGCGATTCTGGTGGTGATGAGACCTTGCTCGCCGAATTTCAGCTGTGCCCACACGAGTAACTTATACGGAGCATTGGCCGGATCATCATAAATGACACGAAGGCTGCGAGACTGATGCAGTGAGGTTACCTCAGTCTGACTATAGCCGCCCGTGAGTGTGCCGAGTCCGCGGAATAACAGCACATAAGAAAGTAGTGCGACGAAAATTGCGACGACTATGAGGCGCCAGTAACGGCTAAAAAAGGTATACATACTATCCATAGGCGGTATTGTCTGTAGTATAACACTACTCATTTGCCTGCGCGCTGTTCTCTGCCCTCTGACTAATCTGAGAACGGGGTTGCATGGGTGGTGTCGACTGAGCGAATCCGCTGCTTGTCGCGGTCGAAATAGAGCTCAACGGCGCCCGTAGGACCATTGCGATGTTTTTTGATGAGGACATCCATCAGGTTTTTGCGTTCTGACTCT
>CAYWOA010000005.1:0-28446 GCA_964459795.1 uncultured Candidatus Saccharibacteria bacterium
CGTCAGGCAGCCGTGCGTAGCACGGCCGGCGAAGCGAAAGCGAGCCGGGGGAGGAAAAGGCTGCTCACGAGCAGCGCGACGTGAGCAGCCTTTGGAGGGGTTTACCCCTCCTGTAAACACGGAGACGGGTCATCCATATTCCCCATTCCCACCACCACGCGTTATACTAGAAGAAAGCATAAGCGAGGAGGGTGAGGAAAGATGCCGATTACACTACAGCAAGTCAGAACGAACTGTGCGAAGGCGCGTCGGCGCATGCAAGATGCCCGCGAGGAACATTGGGCGTTCGGGGCATTTAACCTCGATGACCAACCGACACTTATCGCCGTGGCGCGGGCCGCCCAAAAGGCAAATGCGCCGGTGCTGGTCGAAGTCAGCCAGGGTGAAGTGAGCGATATTGGGCTCGAGAATGTTCGCGATCTCGTCGACAATATCAAGTACGAGTACGGGGTTGAAATGTATGTGAACCTCGACCATAGCCCGTCGGTCGAGGCGGCCAAAAAAGGCATCGATGCTGGCTATGAATTCATCCATATCGACATCAGCCAGGCCAACCACGAGGCGACTGACGATGAGATCATTGCAGCAACCAGGGAAGTCGTGGAGTATGCTCGCTTCACCGGCGCGCTGGTAGAAAGCGAGCCGCACTACTTCGGCGGGTCGAGCAATCTCCACACCGAAACCATCGACTACGAAGAGATCAAAAAAACTTTCAGCACACCGGAAGGCGCGCGGGCATTTGTGGACGCGACCGGCATCGATACCTTTGCGGCCGCCATCGGCAATCTGCACGGCAAATATCCGGTGCCAAAGCAGCTCGATTTGGAGCTATTGCAGCGTATCCGTGATGCCATTGACTGCAATATCAGCCTGCACGGCGGCAGCGGTACGCCGGGGCACTTTTTCCAGTCGGCTGTTCAGATCGGTGTGACGAAGATAAATATCAATAGCGACATGCGCATCGTCTACCGCCAGACGCTCGAGCAAGTGCTACGTGACAATCCAGCCGAATATTCAGTCGCCAAACTGGTGAACAAGACCGTGGTAGACGCGGTGCAGGCTGTCGTCGAGGAGAAGCTCGCTACCTTTGGCTCCGCCGGCAAAGTACAACCGTAGCTGCTATAGGCCGTTTTTGGCTTGCCGAGACCGGTGGCCCTGTGGCACAATAGCAGACATAAGCATCATGTGATGAAAAGGTGGGCAAGGTGAGTGCAATAGATATCCTCTGTGTCGGCGATGTCGTGACCGATGTGTTTATCAAGTTACTCGACGAGAGTGAGCACACCTACATAAACGAAGACGGCAAGTGGCTGGCCATACCATTCGGTACCAAGCTGCCGTTTGACCACGCCGAGACGCTCCACGCCGTTGGCAATGCCGCCAACGCCGCCGTATCGTGCGCCCGGCTGGGGCTAGATGTCGCGTTTGAGACCAATGTCGGCGGCGACCACGAGGGCCGCGCCATCATCCACCAGCTCAGTAGCGAAGATGTCGACCACCGTTTTGTGCATATCAACCCGAAAAAGCAGAGCAACATTCACTACGTTCTTTGGTATAAGGAAGAACGCACCATCCTCATCAAGCACGAGGAATACGACTACCACTGGCCGCACTTCCGGCCGAATGAGATGCCGAAATGGGTCTATTTCAGCTCCATATCCGAGCACGCGCTCAGCTACACCGACGAAATCGCCGACTGGCTCGAACAGCACCCAGACGTCAAGCTCGCGTTCCAGCCGGGCACCTTCCAGATGAATACTGGGGTCGAGCGATTGAAACGCATCTACGCCCGTACCGAAATCGTCATGCTGAACCGCGAAGAAGCGGTCTTCGTGACGGGTGGCAGCTACGATGATGTCCACGACCTTTTGAACCGTTTGCACGGCTACGGCTGCAAACTGGCCGTCATCACTGATGGACCGAATGGTGCATACGCCTCTGACGGCGTACATCGTTACAAAATGCCGCTGTATCCCGACCCGGCACCGCCCTATGAGCGAACCGGGGCTGGTGACGCCTTTGCCTCGACGCTCGTCGCCGCACTTGCCAAGGGGCATAATCTCGAAAGTGCGCTGCAGTGGGCGCCCATCAATTCGATGAGCGTCGTGCAAAAAGCTGGCGCCCAAGCCGGATTGCTCTCCGATGACGGGATCGAACAGTGGTTGCGCAAAGCTCCCGACTGGTACCATGTGAGTGATTTTTAGCACAGAAACCAGCCGGCCCGTACGGTATAATCGCACCGTAATCTATTTCAGACACACATCAGAAGTAGACACAAATATTGACATATTATAAAAAGAGCGGTAACACTATTGGTAACACTATTTTTATGGGTACCGAAAGTCTTGTTGTGCCACAATCGCCAGAAAAAACGGTAGCTAGCCTCGAACGACTGGGTGGTGCTGAAGAACTAACCAAGAATATTCTGCCGTTTCGGGGTGAATTTGAACAGCTTGGTATGGCTGAAGCAGATGGTGGTGGGTACAACTTCGCAGTCGCAATCGATAGTGAAAATGTGCACGCGGTCGATGTATGCATCCATGACGATACCGATCCATTCAGGATCACGCAGCGGTGGCGTTTAACAGAAACTTTATCAGAGGTAGAACCACCGACAGGGGGGGCTGACACGTCACGTACTCTGGGAGGCTTCATTCCTGTGCTCGACCCAGAAACGGGGAGTACTATTGGACCGGGGACGCGCTATTCGCTGCGAGTTTCCGACAGCGACTGGACGCGCCCAGACGGTGTCAGGACCGGAGATATCCCGCTGATTGATCCACGAGCCCGTCGGGTACAGCTCATGGGGAAAAATGAGTTTTCACCGACCATGAACGGTGTTTCTGAGTATCCGCTTTCAGTAATGACATCAAGTAAGCCATATGAGTGGCTGCATGATAAACCCGCTACCTTTTGTACCGATCTCAACATCTGCGAAACGCACGTGGTGACCTCGACGCTCGGTATGCCGATGGCGCCAGAACGTCAATCGCTCGAGGGTAGCTATGCGGGCATGGCAACCCCGGAATACCTCGCGTATCTGGACGAACAAGGGTACAACGCGGTTTCGATACTGCCGGTGCACGCCGCCATGTCAGAGCCGCATCTCTACAGAGAAGGTAGGCGCAATTTCTGGAATTACAACACAGCAAGTTATTTCGCACTCAACGAATCATATGCGGCGGGCGATGACCCGGTACAGGAGTTCCGCGAAATGGTCGACGCGCTGCATGGTGCCGGCAAGACCGTGATTCTCGATGTGGTGTACAACCATACTGCCGAAGGTGGCCCGGCCGATCCGACCTATTCGTACGAGGCGCTGAATCGTGCCAACATATACAAGTTTTCTTCCAGGGGCACGGGCAATCTGGTCGACGACAGTGGTTGTGGCAATACGCTCGACATGATGAAACCTGCCGTAGTGCGCGAAATCATCGAGTCGCTGCGCTATTGGGTAGACGACATGGGGGTTGATGGTTTTCGGTTCGATCTCGCCGGTGTGCTGGCGCAAGGACACAGCGATCTCGACCAGGCACCGCTCATGAAAGCCATCGCCGCCGACCCGGTACTTTCGCGCGTCCATCTGATAGCAGAGCCGTGGTCAGCAGTTGGCGATTATCGGCTTCACGATTTCCGTCACTCGAGAGATGTTCCGTGGATGGCTTGGAACGATCAGTTCCGCGAAGTGGCAAAAGCGGCGATGTTCGGCTGGTTCAAGAAGCAGGAGCTATCGAACAGGATGGGTGGTCATGATAACCCCAGAACGACGGTCAACTACGTATCGGCACACGACGGCAAGACGCTTCACGATATGGCACCAGACGACAAAGCGGAGCGGCTAGCACTCGCAATGGTGGCTTTGTCTCAAGGTATCCCCCAACGCCAGGCGGGGTCAGAGGCTGGCTACAGCCAGTGGGGCGATGGCAATGCCTATAGCCGTGCCGAGGACAAAACCGCGCCGTACATATTGCCATGGAAAGCACTCGAACACCCTGATTCTCCAGAAGCGAAGCTCTATGCATTCTCGGCAGTTGTCAATCGTATCCGAAACGAACATCCAGTCTTCCGGCAGCGCAATCTCATGACGGGTAGGGCGGTGAACGCACCAGGGCGAAGTGAGCCACATCCCCTCGGTGAGCGTGATGTCGACTGGCTCGGTGCTTTCGGCTCGCGACTAACAGAGCGAGAGTGGCGAGATCCAGATCAATTTATGGGTATGCTTCTCTCTGGCGTGGAGGTGGGTGATGACAGCTTCCTCTTGCTAGTCAATGGCAATGATCGACAGGTGCGGGCGGCGCTTGGTCACCAGTCTAACCCGTCATTTTACGGTGTGTATGAAAAACTGGTCGATACGGCCGATGGCTTTGCTGTTTCCGGCGAAGACGGTGATGGCATCAGGTTAGATGAAGGACAGGTCGTGGTGGCGCCGCGTTCGCTCATGGTGCTACGGCAAATTGCTCAGCACCTGCCAGGTACTTCAGGCTCGTTCAAGCCTTTTTCGCTCCTAGGGTAGCTTCATCTCGGTTCCCGCTTGTGATAATCTAGAGGTAACTATGTCGAGGGTACTTGCTCAGCTGCTTGGGACAAACGAGCCGTCATTCCGGCTTCAACTGCGGCGGCTTGAGCAGGCTGCCGGTCTGCCGAGTGCCGATATCCGCCTGGCAATGCACGTCACACAGGCGACACGCCAAAAGATGCATGAACTGGGGCTTGACCCGACCGATACGACTGGACCGGAGCTATATGCGGCCCTCCAGCGCCGTCTCAAACATGACGAGGTGCAAGTGCGAGCTATGCTCAATATCCATGCCGACGTGCCGCCGAGCGAAGTACTGCACGGGGTTGGCGAGCAGCTGAATAAGCTCGATCATCATAGTGATCTCTTCGTCGTCAAGCAGGCCAAAATGAAGCAGATTGTCAAAAAGCTCAAGCCAAAGGCAACCATGAAGCGGCTTGGCTACCGAAGTATGGACAGCATGCTGAAGCATGAGCCGGTCGCTCAATTGCTGGCAGCCTGCCAGGTGACCGAGTCGGCCGAGTGGCAGCGGCAGCGCCTCACGGAGTACGAGAAGCTCCAGCCGAAAGATTTCGAGCCGAAACGGTCGAATTTTGTCGTGCCGACCACCAAAAAGTGGCCAAAGTTAGCCGATACCCATGTCGCCGAGTATAAACATAACATTATTGCTGTGCCCGAACTCGGCAGTATCATTATTTTGCCGGCGGGGCGCGAACTGCCCGGGCTGGCTATCACGACATTCGTCGTGGCACTCCACGCGCTCAATGACATGCGAGCTCTCAGTGCCTACTTGAAGCTGCAGCAGGTTCGGCCAGATTTCGGTGAGATTGTACGCGCGAGTATCATCGAAGAGCCACTGACAGAGGTAGAGCTCGGCGGCAATACACTTTCGTGGCGAGTCGTGCACTGGTTTTACGGCCACGGCCACGCCGCCTATCATCCGGATGTGTTTGGCCCGCACGTGCAGCCTGAAGATCTCGCCTGGCACGATGTTGGTGCGGCTCTGACAAGGCTGCATCCTGTACTGAGTTTCTGGGAAGAAACAGAAATGCTTGGTCTGCTTGACGGTCCGGACGCAGTGTCACTCAATGTGCTCGATGTCGCACTTGGTGTTTGTAACGGCATTGCCTACGCTGATCGCACGTTACACCACATGCGTGAGGAACTTGGCCGGCAGCTGTTTGCTCGCTACCTACACCAGGATAATTTCCAAACTATGCTTACCGGCTCGCTGGAGAAGCAGCTCACGCCGGAACTAGAATTCGACGCCTAGCAGAGAATGTGGGGTTATTTCCTGTTTGTTGCCGCTTTGGTCCCTATGAGTTGTAGCTTTTGTTTATCAGCTTGAGGATTACCCCAAAATCTTCGGTAACGGTGTAGATACGCTCATTCCCATTCGAAATAAGTTTGTTTTTGAGTAAGTGCTTTTTAATGAATCTATCGAGCCCTTTCCAGTATTTGTTGCCGACCAGGATAACCGGCACTGGCGGCATCTTGCCGGTCTGGATCAGGGTGATGATTTCGAAGACCTCATCGAGCGTGCCGAAGCCGCCCGGGAAGCAAACGAAAGCGTGTGCGTAGAAGGTCATCATGACCTTGCGAGTGAAAAAGAAGTTGAACGTCAGATGGTCGGTGGTGTACTCATTAAGGTGCTGCTCGTGCGGCAGGTTTATGTTAAACCCGACCGAGACTTGTTGCTCGTCAAACGCGCCGCGGTTGCTTGCCTCCATGATGCCGTTGCCTCCACCAGAGATGATGGCAAACCCTTGGTCGGCCAAGTGGCCTGCCAGATCTTCGGCCATGCGGTAGAACTTGGAGTGCGGTGTCAGGCGAGCTGAACCGAAAAACGTCACGCGCTTGGGGTATTTTTTCAGTATTTCAAAGGCGGCTTCAAACTCTTCGTCGCTGGTGCGCAGTTCCCGGGTGGAACGAGCAATCGCCGCCTTTTGCGCCTCGGACATTTGCCAGACTTTGTGTTCGTGTTTGGGTGTATGCATCCGCTTCTATTCTACGTGCTTATGGCTATTTTGAAAACACGCTTGTCTCAGGTGCGTCTCAGTCTATAATCATAAGCAGTTAGCTAACGATAGGAATACAAATGAATCTGAAGAAAAATCAATCAGGTATGGGCGTTGTCGAGGCATTCCTCATCCTCATAGTCGTTGCTATGCTCGGCTTCATTGGCTGGTTCGTGTGGCGTGCGCAGCAGTCAGCTGATAAAACGTATGAAGATACAGGTAAAGTTACCGCGGTGCAACCATCAACAGCAGCGGAGCAAAAGTCAGTAGGAAAGCTGAAAAAATACTGTGTGACGTACGAAAAGCTCTGCTTTAACTATCCGGCTGATTGGAGCGTGAGCGCTACAGTGGATACTGCTCCCCAGCAGCAGGGGATGACCAGTAGTCCAGTCGATAGAATTGAGGTGAAAAACGCTGCCGGAGCGGCCGTACTCAAACTGGCCGATGGCTATACCGGTCTCGGCGGTGTCTGTTATCCTGCCTCGGCCGGCCAGGAGACAGCAGTGATCGAAGCCAAGAAGACAGGTATCAAAGCGGTCGCGTCGGCGGACTCTGATGAATATACGACCGCTGATTTATATGCGGTGAAGATCGTCGCATACGGCGAGGGCGGCTTCACGGCCAATGTGTACCTGACCGATGCAAAATCCTATGTCATACCAGGTAACAATGTCGAGACAGAGGGAACCTGTTTTTCGACACTTTTCACAGAACGTCATATTATGGTGATGGATGGAGAGGGCCAGGTTACGAATAACGGAACGGCCATGTCGTTTGTCGGCACGAGCCAATCTGCCGCGACTCGTGCGGAAGCGGAGCAGCTTCTCAAGACCGATGATTTCATAAAAGCTTACGCAGTGCTTCGCAGCGTGACATATCCGGAGTGATCTAGCTGCCATCTATTGCTACAATGTAAGGATGGCTAAGTTTAGACTGCAGAGTGACTATCAGCCGACCGGCGATCAGCCCGAAGCTATTCGAGTGCTGACCGATGGTCTACAGAGCGGCGTCCGCGAGCAGACACTACTCGGGGTGACGGGCAGCGGCAAAACCTTCACCATGGCTAATCTGGTGCAGAACGTCCAGAAACCGACGTTAGTTCTTAGCCACAATAAAACCCTCGCGGCACAGCTCTACAGCGAGTTCAAACACTTTTTCCCCGATAATGCCGTCCACTACTTCGTCAGCTACTTCGACTACTACCAGCCAGAGGCGTACATCGCTCGCAGCGACACGTACATCGAAAAAGATAGCGCCATTAACGAAGAGATAGACCGCCTGCGCCATGCTGCCACCGACGCGCTACTCAGCCGTCAGGATGTACTCATCGTGGCTAGTGTGAGCTGCATTTACGGCATCGGTTCGGTCGAGGACTATGCCGGGCTGTCTATCGAGGTGAAAAAAGGCGGCAAACTCAAGCGCGATCGGCTGCTGCGTCTCCTGACCGATATCCAGTACCAGCGCAATGACGTTGATTTTCACCGCAGCACGTTCCGTGTCCGCGGCGACGTGGTCGATGTCTACCCGGCCGGTGAGGAGTGGGCATACCGCATCGAATTCTTCGGCGACGAGGTAGAACGTATAACGCGCATCGACCCATTGACCGGCGAGATTATGGCGCAGCTGGGTGGCTACCGCATATTCCCCGGCAGCCACTATGTGACGCCGCAGGAAAAACTCAAAGTCGCCCTCGGCCACATTCAGCTGGAGCTGGGCGACCGCCTGGCGGAGTTTAATAGCCAGGGTAAACTACTTGAGGCGCAGCGACTCGAGCAGCGGACGCGGTTTGACCTCGAGATGCTCGAGGAAACAGGCTTCGTAAAAGGCATCGAGAACTACAGTCGTTATCTCACAAACCGCGAACCGGGCGAGCAGCCAGCTACATTGCTCGATTACTATCCTGACGATTTTTTGCTGCTGGTCGATGAAAGCCACATGACCGTCCCGCAGGTACGTGCTATGTACAACGGTGATCGCGCCCGCAAAGAGATACTCGTTGAGCATGGTTTTCGTTTGCCGAGCGCACTTGATAACCGGCCGCTGACATTCACCGAGTTTGAACGGCATGTGAATCAAGTCGTCTATGTGAGCGCCACTCCGGCACAGTACGAGCTTAGCCGCAGCCCTGAACCGGCCCAGCAGGTGATCCGTCCGACCGGCCTCCTGGACCCGAAGATTGAAGTGCGGAAAATAGAAGGGCAGATCGATGACCTTATCGCCGAGATTCGTGATACGATCAGCAAGGGTCAACGTGTGCTGGTCACGACTCTCACCAAGCGTATGTCTGAGGATCTGACCGAATACCTGCAGGAGCTGAATATCAAGGTGGCGTACCTGCACAGCGATGTCGATACGCTGGACCGCACTGATATTTTGCGTGACCTGCGACTCGGTGTGTACGATGTGCTCGTCGGTATCAACCTGCTGCGCGAGGGACTAGACTTACCTGAGGTGTCGCTGGTTGCTATCCTTGACGCTGACAAAGAGGGCTTCCTACGCTCAGAGGCAGCACTTATCCAGACGGTCGGGCGGGCGGCGCGGCACGTCGACGGCCGCGTTATTATGTACGCCGACCATATTACTGATAGCATGCGCCGCACCATCGATGAGACCGAGCGCCGGCGCGGCATTCAGGAGGCGTATAACACCCAGCACGGTATCACACCCACCGGCATCCAGCGGGCGGTCGAGGACCGTATGAACACCGATCTGCCGGAAGAGGCCAAGCGCGCCAAGCTCGATCTCAAGAAGATTCCGAAGGATGAATATGGCAGCCTCGTGCGCGATCTTTCCTCCCAGATGGAACTGGCCGCCGCCAATCTCGAGTTCGAAAAGGCCGCCGAACTCCGTGACCTCATCGCCGACATCAAAAAAAAGATGTAAATTACGCTACCCTTTGTCCGGAGCCGCTAAAAAAGGGTAACCCTTTTCATCTGTTACTTTTTGCATTGTTAGGGGGCAGCTCTCTGGGTCAACCACTCATTTATATCTGGCCGGTTATTCGCATAAGCTGAGTGTAATCCGTTACCTCGGATAGCACTTCCATTGGGTCAGCGGTAGTCCACCGACGCTCAAGCTGCTTAGCAGCTGCAAGTTTATAATCATCTTGTCCGCCAAATTTCTCGACATCGTCGATGGTCAAACCAAGTCTTCGTGCAGCCACCCAGTTCGCCAACGCCTCTTCGGCAGCAAGCAACCGCCTACCCGGCGCGAGCCCATCACACATACGATCAATCGCCATCGTTGCGATATGGCAACCTGTTCGTACAGCGCTCAAGAATAAATCCGGCTCTGTTTCCGGATTAATTTCTCTATATGTAGTTCCTGGAATGTCTGGATAATGCAACTGCGCAATATTTAGTTCGTTTGCTCTGCGTGCATGACGAACCTTGCCACTGCGAATCCCCGCAAAATACATTTGCGTGTATTGTCGTATTCCATCCAAAGTCATAGCGCTTTTGTCGTGCCAGCTCTGTATATCATCTTTGTAATGTTCGCCTAGCTGATCCGTCTGGCAGATGTTTGCCAGTATCACCCTGCTTATGCCCCGTTGCCATAACCCATCCTGATATGCTCGTATCGTAGTCGTATCTTCTGCAGTGATGAGCTGTGCGCGTATATTCCCGCCTATTTGTACATGTACCCGCTCGTGTGCCAGAGTAAACCGCAGTTCATCTTCTGGGTATGCAGAATCAACAAGTACCACGCCATCAAATGGTAGTGTTTCTGCCTTGATGTAGGGTTTTGTGTCCGCTCCCAATACCCACGGCATGGCGCTTGGCCAGCCAAGTGCTTCCGTTTCGTCGTGAATCGTCGCCAATTCGAGGTTATTTGACATTAAGTATATTATAGCACTTTTATTAGCTTCTATCAATCCTTTATTTGTGGATTCTGTTCCTAAACGCAACATACCACTTCGCCGCAAAGACCGGTGCCTGCGGTTTGTAGCGCAGAAGCTTAAGCTTGAGGTGTGTCAAGGCCCGCGACGATATATGGGTCGAGCGTTTCTCCTGCGATAATCAGCTGGCCGAGCCGTCGCTGCTGCGGCGCTTTTACGGTTTCGATAAAACTCGGGCTAGCGCCTCTGACGTGTGGTCCAGGTTTAGACAGAACGATGATATTCGGAAATGCTCTGTATTCTTCACGGTAGTGATGTTCCTGCGACATTTTGTCAGATCCAAAAAATGTACGCAGCCCGGCACTTTCTCTTGGCAGATGTGCCAAAATCGGGCCGACGTGTGCCCGAAATAGTGCAACGGCCCACATACTTTCGTGGATAACATTTTTTGGATGCAGGTTAAACGTTCTTGCATATTCTGCGATTTCTTCTAGATTATGGGTCGCGGCGGTTCGTCGTATTAATTCGCCGACAATGCTGGTAACACCAATTGCCTCTGCCGGAATCTGGGAGATAATATCAAGAAATTCCCGAGTACTGGGATCTTGGGCAAAACTTGGCGCTTCAAGATTGCTAAACACCACGTTCACTTTGTATAAACTCGACAGGGCTATAAATTTTTCAGCGGCCATGCCACCGCGTGAATACCCGTTTACGATGACGTTTGAGCAGTCAAATTCTGATCGTTCAGCGAGCCAATCTAACGCACGGTGCATCTGGTGTGCGCTACGGGCAACACTCTTGTTTGCCTGGAGCGGAGAGTGGTGATCGGCGTGGCTTACCCAAATACCCGAGAAACCTTGCTGAAGGTACATTTTTATTTTTTCCCGGTTGAGTCCCCGCGGGCCAGTCGTCCATGGGTCGCTATCGATTAGTGTGTTCGGAACCGTCTCGGTGCGCTTGCCGTCAGCCTGAAAGATGGTTGTCGGTCGTCTGATTTCGTGGCCATTTGAATCGACAAACGTCAGCAGTTCTTCGTATATTGTACCGCCCGATACGCTTGTTGGTTGAGTCATTGATTCGCTTTCCACGCTAGCAATAGTGTATCTGCTGATATGTTCGGGTAGCTGCGGTGCTGCGGCCCGTTCGTCGTGCGTTTCAGCGGTAATCGTGCTGATATCCAGCGTTTCACCCGAAAATGATGAAAAATGTTTTGGCATGGCGCCTCCGTAAAAGATTTGCCACCGAGTATATGCCTGCGTTACCTGCTTTGCAAACACTGTTTCAATTGACCACCGCTTTGCTATACTACTAGAAATGGCGAAGTTGTCTCGTAACGATGTATTGAAGTTGGCTAAGTTGGCTCGTATTTCGCTGACCGATGAAGAAGTAGAAACGTTTACCGACGAACTCAGTGCTATTTTGCAATACGTTGAGCAGCTTTCTCGTGTGGATGTTTCCGGCCTGGAGCCAACCAACCAGGTGACAGGACTGACGAACGTCATGCGGGCAGATAAAGTTATCGACTATGGCTATACACCGGAGAAATTACTCGAAAACGTACCGAAAGTCGAGAAGAACCAGCTGAAGGTCAAGAGGATGATCGGATGAGGGCATATATCATTGATCATAGATCATTGACCATTCCAATATCGTCTATCATTGACCATTTGGGGCTACAAAGAAAAATGTTCAATGGTCTAGGAACGATCAATGTTCAATGGTCAAAGTTCAAGGAGCGAATCTCATGAACTCTTGGAAGCCGATAGCGAAAATTGCCGAGGACGTCCAGGCTGGCCGGGTGAGGGCCATCGACCTCGTTGAACAGTCACTAGCTGCTATCAAGCAGCATGAGGAATTTAGAGCTATTATCGCTGTGTTGTCAGACAGCGCAAGGGCCCGTGCCACCGAGATTGATGAGCGTGTGAAAAGTCGTGAAAAGGTCGGCCGTTTGGCCGGTGTGCCCTTTATTGCGAAGGATAATTTTCTCGTATTTGGTTCCGAAACGACCGCGGCGAGCAACATCCTGCGTGGTTTCACAGCACCGTACCAGGCGACCGCCATAGAGCGGCTTGAGGCGGAGGGTGCTATTTGTGTGGCAAAGGCAAACCTGGACGCGTTTGCACACGGCTCGAGCACGGAAAACTCAGACTTCTTCACCACCCTCAACCCACGCGACATAACTCGCGTGCCTGGTGGCTCATCCGGCGGTTCGGCGGCAAGTGTCGTGCTGCAACTAGCACCGTTTGCGCTCGGCAGTGATACTGGTGGTTCCATCCGTCTGCCGGCTAGTTTTACTGGTTGTGTCGGTCTGAAGCCGACCTATGGACTGGTCAGTCGTAGCGGCGTGGTGGCGATGGGAAGCAGTCTGGACTGCATCGGTCCACTGACAAATTCAGTAGAGGACGCTGGACTGGTACTCGATGTCATGGCCGGCCGGGACCCACTAGACAGCACGACTATTGCCAAAGATCCGCAGGGCTACAGTATTTCAGATTCCAGATTCCAAATTCAGGGCTCCAAAATCGGCATTATCAAAGAATATATGAGCGAGGGGCTTGATACGGGCGTCAAAGCGCGTATCAAGGCAGCCATCGAGACACTGAAAGCTGCCGGTGCTACAATCACCGAGGTGAGCCTGCCATCGTTGCCACTCGGCCTGGCGGTGTACTACATACTGACGCCGGCCGAAGTCAGCAGCAACCTGAGCCGATACGACGGCGTGCGCTATGGTCACCATACGCCGGATGCAGCAGATTTGCACGATAGCTACACGCGTACGCGGCAGATTGGATTTGGGGCTGAGGCCAAGCGTCGTGTCATGATCGGCACCTACGTGCTGAGCAGTGGGTACTATGACGCCTACTACAAAAAGGCCCAGACGGTTCGCACCAAGGTTATCAATGAGTTCGCCGCCGCCTTTGAACAGGTCGATTTCCTGCTTGGGCCTACGGCGCCCATGACGGCCTTTGCCATCGGTGCCAATGCGAGTGATCCGCTTCAGATGTACCTCAGCGATATTATGACGGTCGCGGCCAACCTAGCCGGCGTGCCAGCTATTAGCATTCCATGCGGTGAGGTAGAGGGTCTGCCGGTTGGGTTACAGCTGATGGCCGCACAGAAACGCGACCGTTCGCTTCTCGAGCTGGCGACAGCCATAGAAAAGATGGTAAGCCATGCATAATCTGATGAATTCGACAGCGCTTGCTGTGGGTATGGGTGCCGTGTTGCTTGTGCTGGTGATCGTCGCTATCATACTTTCCCGCCGACCGCGCCGCGCGAATACTGCGTACTACGCCGAGAAGTGGCAGGAACTCCAGAAGCTGCTGCGCGACCAGGCGACGTGGCCACTGGCGATCATTGATGCCGATACATTGCTCGACGAAGCCCTCAAGGCGCGTAAGTATAAAGGTAAGAGTATGGGTGAACGACTGGTCGCTGCCCAGCGTGATATCCAGGATAACGACGACGTCTGGTATGGCCACAAGCTCCGCAATAAACTTGTCCACGAACAGGGCATTAAATTGCGCGAGCGTGACGTTAAGGACGCACTGATTGGTATCAAACGTGCACTGAAAGACTTAGGAGCGATGGAATGATTCGGCCAGAAGTGAGGCAGCAGTACACGGTGACGATCGGCATCGAGTGCCATGTCCAGCTAAAGACGCGGACGAAGCTTTTTAGTGGCGCCGACAATGATGCCCGCGAAGCTCCGCCAAATACGCTCGTCAATCACATCGACTTTGGATTACCCGGCGCGCTGCCGGTGCTGAACGAAAGGGCGGTCGAGCTGGCTTCTCGTGCGGCGTTTGTGCTCGGCACCGAGCCGCAGCGTTTCAGTAAGTTCGACCGCAAACATTATTTCTACCCCGATCTTCCTATGGGCTACCAGATTACCCAGTACGACGAGCCAATTGTGCTCGGCGGTCACGTCGACATTGTGGTGGACGGTGAGCCCGAGCGCGTCGGTATTACCCGTGCTCACCTCGAAGCAGACGCCGGTAAGTCGACGCACCCGACCGGCAGTGACTACAGCCTGGTCGACCTCAATCGCGCTGGCACGCCACTGCTCGAAATTGTCAGCGAACCCGATATGCACAGCTCGGCTGAAGCCAAGGCATATGCTCACGAGCTATATCTCCGCATGCGCTATGCCGATGTGTCGGACGCCAATCTGTACTACGGTAATATGCGCTTTGATGTCAATGTGTCGGTCAGTAAAACCGGCGAACTTGGTACTCGGACCGAGACCAAGAATCTCAATAGCTTCCGCAGCGTTGAGAAGGCCGTCGACTATGAGGTTGACCGCCAAATTGAGCTGCTCGAAAAGGGCGGCGAAGTGGTGCAGGAGACGCGTGGCTGGGATGATGCAAAGCAAAAAACATTTAGCCAGCGTAGCAAAGAAGATGCCCATGATTACCGCTACATGCCCGACCCAGACTTGCCGCCAGTTGTGCTAGACGAAGCATATGTTGAGAAAATTCGCGGCGAGATGCCGATGCTGCCAGATACATACCGTGCCAAATTCCAGACAATAGGGCTCGACGCCAAGGTCATCGAAGATATCGTTGCGGTGCCCGAAACTGCCAAACTTGTCGCGCGGGTATTTGATGCGGCTGGGCCAGAACACGCGAGGCGCATTGCGTTCTGGATGATGGTGCCTAGGTCCGATGAGGAAAGTGCCGGTAGCAAGTCGCCCGCAGAGGAGCTGGATTCTCCTAAGATTATCGACGGATTGATTACCCTGAGCCAGATGGTCGAAGGAAACAAGCTGAGTTCCACGGCGGCCAAGGAAGTCCTGGCCGAAGTGCTAAAATCGGGGGCCGACCCAGAGCAGATTGCGGCCGACAAGAACCTCCTGCAGGTCAGCGACGAGGGTGCTATCGCCGAAATCGTTACCAAAGTGTTGGCCGATAATCCCAAAGCCGCTGGCGATGTTCAGGGTGGCGAGATGAAAGCTATTGGTTTTCTCGTTGGCCAGGTCATGAAAGCCAGTCAGGGCAAAGCAAATCCGAGCCTGGCGACGAAACTGATTAAAAAGCAGCTCGGTATATAATCAAGGGCAGCGCAATTTTAACGGAGTAAAAGCGAAAGGATACGGATGGCAGCGAAAAAGGTTACAAAAGCAGTTATCGCCGCAGCAGGTTTCGGTACGCGGTTTTTGCCGCAGACCAAGGCTATGCCCAAAGAGATGATTCCGCTCATCGATAAGCCGATTATCCAATACGTCGTTGAGGAGCTGGTGGAAGCCGGCATCAAAGATATCATCATCGTCGGAAGTGGCACTAAACGAGCCATCGAGGATCATTTCGATATTGCCAATGAGGACTTGCTTGCAAATCTACGGGCAGGTGGTGACAAGAAAAAACATTTGCTCGACGAAGTGAACGCCGTAGCTAACCTCGCGAACTTCGTGTATGTCCGCCAGAAGGGCCCCTACGGCAATGCGACGCCGGTGCTGTGCGCCGCGCATCTTATCGGCAACGAGCCATTTGTCTACTCCTTCGCTGACGACTTTTTTGTCGCAAACCCCGGGCGCACGAGGCAGATGATAGACACGTACAACCGCTGCGGTGGCTCGGTGCTGGCTTGTAAAACCATTATCGAAGACAAAGAGTACGATAAATTCGGTGTCGTGAGCGGCAAACAGCTCGACGAGCGCACCATAGAGCTTGAAAAAATCGTCGAAAAACCAGGCAAAGCAGCGGCCCCGTCGAATCTCGCCAGTGTGAGCGGCTATTTGTTCCAACCAGAGATTGTGGGCTACATCGAAAAAGCAGCGAAAGCACACCAAGGCGAAGGCGAGCTGATGGTCCAGCCTGTCATGCAGCAGATGATACACGACGGTTTTCGCTTCTACGCCCGAGCTATCGAGAACGGCACATTCTATGATACGGGCGACAAGCTTGAGTACCTCAAAACCGCCATAGATTTCGGGCTTGCGCATAAGGATCTCGGGCCGCAGCTGCGTGAGCACTTAACGCGTCGTCTGAGTGAAAAGTAGCTCACTCTTGTCGCCCGTGGTATAGTACTTGCTATGGATGCATATGGAATTCTCGTTATTATTCTGAGTATTACGCTCGCAGTGTTTCTCATACTTTCTATCATTCTCGTCACACAGGTCATGAGATTGGTGCAGTCATTGCGTCAGATTGTCGCCAAAGGTGAGCAGCTTGTCGATACGGCCGAAGACATCGGTACAACTCTCAGAAAGAATGCTGGCGCTGCCATGTTAGTGAAAATGTTAACGAAGTTTGTAGCAAACGCAACGAAGGATAGCAAGCGCTAAAGGAGGATATATGGGTTCAGATAAGAAGAAAACTAGTAGCAGCGGTAATGTAAAGAAGTTTGCTATTGGTGCGGCGCTGACCGCCGCGGCTGGCTATATTGCCGGTGTTCTTACCGCACCGAAGAGCGGTAAAGAGACTCGTGAAGATATCAAGAATAAAGCAACTGATACGTACTCGGTGGCTGAAAAAGAACTCAAGAAACTTCACACTGAGCTGAATGACATGCTCACCGAAACGGCCGACCGTCTCAGCGGTCTCCGGGGCAAAGGCGAAAAATCTCTTGATGACGCAGTTGCTAAGGGCAAGAAAGCCAAAGAAAAGGCCCGCGAAGTGCTAAGTGGCCTGCACGACGGAGAGGTCGAGGACAAAGATCTCAAGAACGCCATTTCTGAAGCAACCAAAGCCATCGAAAACCTCCGCAGCTACCTAAAAAAGTAGCAATCTCGACGTCCAGCGGATAGCGCACCTAACTGTCATTTTTGTGCCCTCTTCTGTTGTAAAAGAGAAACTGCCGATAAGTGAGTGCTTACGGTATAATTTGTGGAGAAATGAGAGGGTTATCATTCCGACCGTAGAGGAGGAATCTTTCAAAACAAGGAAGATCTTTCGACTTCGCTCAAGATGACAGTGTATGATGAATGTCTGAGAACAAACCAGCTGCTGCAAAGAATGATTTAAATAATGCTCTGCAGCCGGCAGATTACGTGCATCTGCATAACCACACACAGTATAGTCTGCTCGACGGCCTGACGAAGATTCCAGAACTCGTGGCGTTTACGAAAGAGCAGGGGATGTCGGCCGTGGCGATGACCGATCACGGCACACTGAGCGGCACCATTGAATTTTATACCGAGGCGACGAGCCAAGACATCAAACCCATCATCGGTATCGAGACGTACGTTGCAGCTCGTCGGCACACCGACAAAGATCCACAAAAGGACAAGAATCGCTACCACCTGGTGCTGCTCGCCATGAATAACGCGGGATATCAGAATCTCATGCGGCTCAGTACTATCGCTAATCTCGACGGGTTTTACTATTTTCCCCGTATCGACCACGAGCTACTTGAGCAGTATAACGAAGGGTTGATTGCTACCAGCGCCTGTCTTGGGGGCGAAATCGGCGACGCGCTGAAGAATGACGATTATGTGAAAGCTAAAGAAGTAGCCAGCTGGTACAAATCTGTCTTTGGCGACCGCTACTACCTCGAGGTGCAGGACCATGGTCACCCCGACGCGCCGTCACACAGCGCTGAACAAAAGATGGTCAATGACGGTGTATTTCGACTGAGCAAGGAGCTTGGCATCCCAGTCATCTTGACCTGTGATGCACACTATCTAAAGCACGAAGACCAAGATGCGCACGAAATTTTACTTTGTGTTGGCACCGGCGCATTCCTCTCTGACGAAAAGCGTATGAGCCTCAAGGATTACCAACTGCACGTCATTCCACCCAGCGAGCTCATCACGCGGTGGGGCTCAGAGCATCCGGAAGTTATCACTGGCACAAGGGATATAGCCGAGCGGTGCAACGTCTCTATCGAGCTTGGCAAGATCCTTATCCCGCATTTTCCGGTGCCGGAAGGGGAGAGCGAAAAAAGCTACCTCCACAGGCTCGTGTGGCAAGGTCTCGCCTGGCGTTATGGAGATAAGACTTCTGAGAAATCAGCGTCAAGCGACGAAAAAGCCAGTCGAAAACTGCTCGGCAAAGAAATCGTCGAGCGTGCAGACTACGAGCTTGGTGTTATCGATTCGATGGGATTTAATGGCTATTTTCTTATCATTCAGGACTTTATTAATTGGGGCAAAAACGAAGGTATCGTCTTCGGCCCGGGCAGAGGCAGCGCCGCCGGTTCTATCATTTCGTACGCGCTCAAGATTACTGAGCTTGACCCACTGCGTTATGACCTGCTGTTTGAACGTTTCCTGAATCCGGATCGCATCTCGATGCCTGATATCGACATCGACATCCAAGACACACGGCGCGATGAAGTCATCCAGTACTGTGTCGAGAAATACGGCAAAGATCGAGTCGCCAATATCGTGACATTCGGCCGAATGTTTGCCCGGAACGCGGTGCGTGATGTATCACGGGTTTTGCAGGTACCGTACGCCGAGGCCGATCGATTGGCCAAGATGATTCCTCAGCCGGTACAAGGGCGACACATTCCGCTTGCTACATCTATCGTCGATGATATAGATTTGCACCGCGAGTACGAGACAAACGAAGTGAGCAAGACAGTCATTGACTATGCGATTACCCTCGAGGGTACGGTTCGTAGTCACGGAGTTCATGCGGCGGGCGTGGTTATTGCGCCCGATGACATCGTAAAGTTCGTGCCCCTCGAAATGGCACAGAAGGGCGTTATTGCGACACAGTATCCGATGGGGCCAATTGAGGAACTCGGCCTACTCAAGATGGATTTCCTCGGTCTGAGCAACCTTACCATTATTAAAAATGCACTGCGTATTGTACGAAAAGTGTACGGCGAAAATATCGATATCAATACCATACCTCTCGATGACCCCACGACGTACCAGCTCCTGAGCCGCGGGGACACGACGGGCGTATTCCAGCTCGAATCAGCCGGTATGAAACGCTATCTCAAGGAGCTGCAACCGTCAGTGTTCGACGACATCATTGCTATGGTCGCACTGTACCGCCCGGGACCAATGCAGTTTATTGAGGATTTTGTCGCTCGCAAACACGGCCGCAGTGAGATCACCTACTTGCACCCAGACATGAAAGCGGCACTCGAGAACACCTACGGTGTACTCGTGTACCAGGAACAGGTCATGCAGATATCGAAAGACCTCAGTGGGTTTACTGGTGGTGAAGCCGATACGCTGCGCAAGGGCGTTGCCAAAAAGATCCCCTCGGTGCTGGCCAAAATGAGGGCGAAATTTATCGACGGCGCGGTAGAGCATTCGCATGCCGATCGGGTAATGATGGAAAAGTTCTGGAAGCAGCTGGAAGATTTTGCGGCCTACTGCTTCAATAAATCACACGCTGCCTGCTATGGGCTTATCGCCTACCAGACGGCGTACCTCAAGGCGCACTACCCGGCAGCCTTTATGGCAGCCCTCATGACGAGCGATTTTGACGACACCGACCGCCTGGCTATCGAAATCGCCGAGTGTAAACACATGGGTATCGAAGTCCTCGCGCCCGATGTCAACGAATCGTTCGGTGAATTTGCTGTCGTAAAAGGTAAGGATCAGATACGCTTCGGCATGAATGCCATCAAAAATGTTGGTCACGGTGCTGTGGAAGAAATCTTGCAGGCGCGCAGCGGTGGTCCCTTTGCCAGTCTCGAAGATTTCGTGGCGGCTGTGAACCTACGAATTGTGAACCGTAAGGCACTCGAGAGTTTGGCGCGCGCAGGTGCGTTCGACAGTTTACTGGATCGCTCGACGCTGCTCCATAACCTCGATGTTTTGCTCGCCTACGGACAGCGCTTGCAGAAGGAACGCGCCAGTGGGCAGACCGACCTTTTCGGTACTCTAGCAGACGGATTTACCGCTGCGAAACCCGCACTCAGGCTGCAGGCTCCCGAGCAAAAACACACTGCCAGAGAACTACTGCTGTGGGAGCGGGAACTACTCGGACTATACCTCAGCCAGCGCCCACTCGAAGCCTATGCCGCATTCTTTGCCGAGCAGACGACACCGCTAAATGTCCTGAAGACAGAGCATGACGGTCGCTCAGTCGTTGTCGGAGGTGCGATAGTCGATGCGCGCGAAATTATAACGAAAAACGGTCAGAAGATGGCGTTCGTGCGAATTGAGGATGAACACGGTGATATCGAAGCAGTGCTTTTCCCGTCGACATATCAACAGACGGTAGGGCTCTGGGAACGTGACAGAATCGTGCTCGTGCGTGGCAAGCTCAGCAGCAGAGATCGAGAAGGCAAAGCGTCGGATGATGTCAAGCTCATTGTCGATGACGCACGTGAAGTTACCCATGAACAGGCTGCTGCGTATCAATTGACTGGCCGCAAAGCCCGGGTACCTAAACCGTCAAAGACTGCCAAAGCTTCGAAAGCCAAAAGGACGGTGTCCGATCAAACCGGGGCGGCGCTAGCTCTCAAGCGAGTATACATTCGCCTTCCGAGCAGTGACGATACAGCACTCCTGGCTGACCTTAAGGCTATCGTCGATCGCACAGTTGGCGAGAATGAAGTAATTCTCGTGCTCGGACCCGATACCGCAAAGCAAGCGGTTCGGCTGCCCACCAAAATCACGGCTAGCGACGAAATTATCAAAGATCTTAGTGTGTTGGTCGGTGCCGACAACGTCAAGTTGTCTTAAGGGCTTGCCAACGTGCGTCCCTAGCGAATGGTCCCAACAGTTTGGAGCAGATATGCGCCGACAACCATGACGATCAGACAGAGCACATCAAACCATGGGTGATGTAACACGAATCGCTCGCCGCGGACGAGTACTTTATGCCAAGCGAAGCTGTGCCGAAGCAAGAATGTAAGCAGCGCAAGCGAGGCGAGCATACTGACCGCGAACTGACTCCAGGCAACATTCGTCGCCGACAAAACCTGGACACGGCTAATTTTCTTTGGTGCAACGCTGTCGGCTTTGTTGGCCGCAGCCGCGGAATCGCTCTTCGAGGTTGCATTTTTGGGCAGCGCTGCTTGCGTCTCGGTTTGTGTTCCCGACTCGCTACCACCGCCGCTCGTACCGCTGGCCTGGTTAGTGGTTGCAGTCGGAGCCGTCTGAGTGACTGGAACTGTTTGGGCCTTCGTCTGCGATGTGCTGGTGGGCGTTTGGGCGACCGGCGTGGTCGGCACCGGGGTCGCAGCGGCAACCGGTTGGGCATACATAGCGACGACAATTGTTTCAGGCCCTGTGCCTTGGAAGCTCGCCGCATTTGCAACACCGAAGCCAACCTGGGTGAAACTAGTATTAAGAATATTAGCACGGTGTCCGGGGCTGTTCATCCAGCCCGTAATGGTATCACTGGCTGTCGCAAAACCGTACGCCAGGTTTTCACCCGCTGTCTGGTAGCTGTACCCAGTCGCTGCGATGAATGTCCAGGGTGTCTTGCCGTCTGGAGTGTTGTGTGACCAATAGTCACGCGAGGCCATATCATTTGCTTTATTCTGGGCGGCTTGCGTCAGCAGACTATTCAGCGCCAAACTGCCAAGCCCGTTTGCAGTACGTTGGCTGTTCGTACCACTCAGTAGAGCAGACGTGCTCATATCCGTCGCGTAGCCGAGTACACCACGTCTCGCCTCGGTGAGTATACTGCTGAGAATGAGACCGACTATGATGATTGCGACGATGGGCAAATACGGCCAATATGCTCGCATATAGCGGTCGCTATGCCGGTGATGCTTGGCGGTGCGTTTGCGGTTGGTGGTCGATGGCCGACGCGATTTTGTCTTCGATAGCGTCATGTTTGTTTCGCTTGTGGTTTTATGGTTCAGACTATAGCACTTTTATACTTGGGGCGCAAACCTGGCCCAGTAGAGTGCGATGGCCGCCGCCTGAACGACGTTCAATGATTCTTTTTCACCGAACTGTGGTATCTCAATGACACGGTCACATAGCTCCAGCAGCGCCGGCTCGATACCCTCAACCTCGCGGCCGAGCAGAATGGCAACTTTATCGGCTACCCGCCAATCGGGCAGTGCGGTGCTGGTTGCTGTTTGCTCGAGCGCAGTAATAGCGAAGCCGTCTTTCTTCAGTTGTCTGATGAGCTCGGTGACGTCTTCCTCGTGCTCCCAGGCCACCATGGCTTCGGTGCCCAGTGCTGTTTTGTGTATCTGCTCATTAAGCTTTGCGGCGATGTGCGGCAGGCGTGTATCTCCTCGCCAATGTGGATATGGTGTGTAGCCCGTGAGGTAGACTATGTCGATACCAAGGCACTCGGCTGTACGCAGGAGCGAGCCGACATTGTGGGTACTGCGGATGTCGTGAGCGATGAGAGCAACCGTGCGCATACCCCGTAGTATACACGGAATATGAGGTGCAAAACCGCGAAAGAGCGGCTTCCCTAAGTAACCACAACCAGTTATAATGATTCGCAAGATGAGTGGGACACGACGCAAATGAGTCAGGATGCTCGCCTTGATGAGGAGCAGGCAACCCAGCGCCGTGCCGACATTCTGCACGTGCCGTATATCGACACTCTGCACACCGAAGACAAGCCGATTTTTAAGGACATACTGACGAATGATCAAATGCGCCAGTACCGCATCATCCCTGTTCAAGCTGATCGAAGCAACATTCTCTTTGGTATCACGACGACGACGTCACAGCAAACCATGAACGCCCTGTCAGCCCATTTCAGTGATCAAAAGGTGACGTTTAGCCTCATTTCCGAATCAGGCTTTCGTGAATATATGAATCTCTACGATCCGCCCCAGCAGGTTGTGTATCAAGATATTGCGATCAAGGAGGGCGGTGGCAGTAAGCTCATTACTGAGATTTCAAATATGCTCGGTCAAGTTCGAGCCGACGACATGCTGGCCTACCTCGTCAGCCAGGCGCACCGGCTCAACGCGAGCGATATTCATCTGGAGACGGGGGCGAACGACGCGCGTATTCGACTTCGCATCGACGGCGTCTTGCATCCTATTGCCCAACTTCCACCCGATAAATATCGCATGCTCATTAGTGCCATTGCGAGCGCAGGCAATGTCAGTACGAGCGCCGACTACGCCCAGCAGGGACACATCGCCCAAAAAACTACGATGGCCGATGGCCGCTCAGTCGATGTCAATGTACGCCTCGAAACCGTGCCAACTATTCACGGCATGGATGTTGTCATGCGTCTCTTCAATATGGACCGCGCTATGTACAATCTCGATCGCCTCGGTCTCCGCCCTGACCAGCGCGCCGTGGTGGATGATATTATCGCCAAACCGAGCGGTCTGGTGCTTATTGTCGGACCAACTGGTTCGGGCAAAACGACTACCCTGTACTCGATGCTCAATAGCCTGGCCAGTGACGAACGCAAGATTATCACGGTCGAAGACCCGGTCGAGTATCAGTTCGACGGCATTACCCAAATCCCCGTTGCGACAAGTGAGAGCGGTAATGACGGTTCATTTGCCGACAAACTTCGAGCCATTTTGCGTCTCGATCCAGATATCGTCATGGTCGGCGAGATTCGTGATACCGATACCTCACGCACGGCTTTACAGGCCAGTCTGACCGGCCATCTCGTACTCGCCACTTTCCATGCCTCATCTGCGGCTGCGGCTCTGACTCGTCTCGACGATATCATTGGTCGCAACCCGCTATTCATTTCCGCTATCCGACTCGTCATGGCGCAGCGCCTTATCCGTCAGCTCGACGACACGACCAAACAGCCGTACACCCCAAGCGATGAGGAGCTTCGCATCGTCCGCGATGTTATAGATACGCTGCCGCCAGGAGTTGAGCGGCCAAATCTTGAGGGTCTACAGCTTTACAAAGCGGGCGCATCGCCAGATAATCCGTTTGGCTATGAAGGGCAACTCGCTGTCCGCGAGCAGTTCCAGATGACCGGTGAAATTCGCCGTCTGCTTGAGACGCACACCGAGGTTATTTCTGCGCAGGATATCGAGGCTGCAGCCGTTGCCAGCGGCATGCGTACCATGCTCCAGGATGCCATCCTGCAGGTCGTCGCCGGCAAGACGACGCTCGACGAAGTTTTCCGTGTTGTCGGCTAGGCTACCATGCGTAACTATTCGTCTGTGTGTTGAGCAACAAACTTGGCGAGGTTCGGCAGGCCGAACTCGTCCATACCATATCCGTCATGATATAACTTCCGAAGCACCATGATAAGCGGTTCGGTCACCCAATCACGTGGTTTACGCTCGAACAAATCACCGTTTACGAGTATACCGCTTCCATCTTTTTCACAGCGCGTTACAAAATAGCCTGAACTTACTTCGTCATCTGGTGTTTCAGCTATGGCAGTGTGATTCAAGAAAACCATAATATCACTAGGCTCCAGCCCTGATTCGACGTACAGGGGGCCAAGCAGGTCACTGTCGTTTATAGCCGAGAAGCCCGGGTCGATTTCTAGGTTTCCTTCACGGGGCGTGAGGTGGTCCTCATGCACACTCCAAATTCGCTCCACCATCATGTAACTCATCGAGCGAAGCCTAGCATATATTTAAGCGACCGGGGTTACAGCGTTGATTGCCAGCGTGCCGCTCAACTGGCGAAGTGCCTGTGCCGTTTTGCACTCGAAGGGTCTCGGTTCGGTCGAAAATCGCCCAGGTTGCATTTGGTCACCACCAAAATAGTGAGCTGTCCACAGTTCGAGGTACGGCTGTGGCTGCTCATCTGAGCGCAGCAATTTCATGGCCGTATACTCGTTCGTCGGCCCCGTTAGTATCAGACTATCACCTTCTACGAAGAATATCTTGCTTCTTGACTCGTTGGTTCGCTGCTCGTATCTTATCCGGTCGTACTTACCCGGCTGTATCGCCGCAAGATATTCTGAAGTAACAATCCTCTGAGCGAATAAGTCTATCCAGGCAATGACACTGTCCGGCCGTTTTGCAGTGGCCCGTTCAACTGCGTCTTCGCGTCCTTCAATATGATCGAGCCAGAAGGTATCTCGCGGGTGAAAGTCCCTGCTCATGGTGCTTGCACGTGCCAGCATGCGGAGTTCGTGTATATGATTGAACGGCACAGAATCAAACTTTTCAGCCATAGATCTCCCTTTTTATAGTAATTGCCCACAACGAAACAATTTTTGAGGTGCGGCCGGAGATAGTATGTATTGTTTCGATAAATAATCGAGCATAATTCATAAATTGGACTAATGATAGCCCCGAGGTGCTAGCTTTGTCAACCATCTCCCACGCCCTCGGCTGGGCAGAGCTTGAAATAAGAGGTGATTTCGTGTAAGATAGCTGGGATATGGAGATTATTAAGGAACTCGAGCAGACGTTTAAGAAAGGTGCTGTCGTCGACGTGCGCAGCGGCGATACGGTCAAAGTGCACCAAAAAATCAAAGAAGGCAACAAAGAACGCGTACAGATTTTCCAGGGACTCGTTATCCGCACCGACCGCAAGGGCAGCCACACGAGCCGTATCACCGTCCGTCGGATTGCTAGTGGCGTCGGTGTTGAGAAAAGCTTCCTGCTACATAACCCACTGGTGCTAAAAGTCGAAGTCACCAAGCGCAGTAAAGTGCGCCGTAACTACCTCAGCTACATGCGAAAACGCACCGGCAAATCCGCCCGACTGACGGGTGTCGACTTCGATCGTCAGGCGGTTAATGACGTGCGTGATCTCGAGGCTGAGAAAGCTGAGGCTGAGGCCAAAGCTCTTGCTGCTGCCGAGGCTGAAGCCAAAGCTGCCGATAAGGCCAAGGAAGAAGCCGAGCTCAAAGCGAAGCAAGACGCTGTTGCTGCCGCTCATGAGCAAGCTGAAGGCGACAAAGCGTAAAAATTTAGACAGACGAATTGTACCAAGCTCCCGCAGAAGTACTAACCAGCGGGAGTTTTTGTTTTGTATACTAGAAGTATATGCAGCTACTTATAGCGACCGGCGTGCCAGTGCTCTTATATATACTCGTACCGCGCCTCATTGGTAAACAGGATGCTCCAAAGACGCTTCTCTCGGCGGCTTGCCTGACGTTCTTTGCTGCTGGATGGCTGCCGTCACCTCTTATAGCCGGTCAACAAACCTCGTGGGTGACCCACATCGTCGGTGGGGGTATATTCGGCGGTTTGCTGTGGCTCTACATTGCGCGGGCGTACGACTGGCTACCGAAGCCAGCGTATATCGAGATTGGCTCGCTGTATGCGCTGGTGTGTGCGCTTGGCGTTGCCAATGAGCTATTCGAAGCCGTGACGTATAGTTTATTCGGCTGGCCGAAAACCATCGCGGACACCTCATGGGATCTTGTGGCAAATATTGTCGGGACGCTCATATTCTACTTCGTATACAGACTGGTTCGGTTGCGACGATGAGCGTGACGCTTGGGATTGACGAAGTGGGACGAGGCTGCTGGGCCGGCCCGCTCGTAGCGGCGGCCGTGGTGCTGGCTACGCCCATTGATGGGCTACGCGACAGTAAGAAACTGAGTAATACTAGCCGTAGAGTACTAGCGCATCAGATACACGAATCGGCGGCTGGCGTCGGTATCGGCTGGGTTTCACCAGTCGAAGTCGATGAGTTGGGTCTCACGAAGGCGGTGCGGCTCGCCATGCTTCGGGCGGTGAAATGCATCAGCTGCGACTATGACGAGATAATCATCGATGGCAATACCAACTTTTTTAAGAACGTCACAGGGCTCAAAACGAGCACTATCCGCACTATTGTACGGGCGGATGATACGGTGCCGGCGGTGAGCGCGGCCAGTATCGTGGCCAAGGTGGCACGCGATGAATACATGGCCGATATCGGTCAGAAGTACCCGGGCTATGGTTTCGAAAAACACGTCGGTTATGGCACGGCGGCGCACCTGGCCGCACTTCGTGCGTTCGGCGTGACGGATATCCACCGTACGTCATATAGACCCATCCAGCAGTTGCTTGTTCATTGATCATATTTCGTTTGAACCCCAATGGGTCAATGCTCTATGATCTAGGAATGATCAACGTTCAATGCCCAAGGATCTATGTGTCATGACCAATTATGCACACGGGCATGAAGCAGAAAAAGTCGCCGCGCGTTATCTCGAGAAGCAGGGCTACTCTATCGTCGAGCTCAACTGGCGTACGACACGGGCGGAGATCGATATCGTGGCACAGCGCCGCTCGCGGTTTCGTGCCAAGGGGCCGCTCGTGTTTTTCGAGGTGAAGTACCGAAAAACCGACTCACAGGGCCGCGGTCTCGACTACATCACACCGAAAAAGCTTGCCCAAATGCGCTTTGCTGCCGAGCTCTATGTAGTCGCGGCGAGATACAAAGGTGAGTATACGCTTGGTGCTATCGAACTTACCGGTGAAGACTATCAAGTCACCCAGGTCATCGAAAGCGTGACGTAAAACCTAAGCCGTCGTAATCTCACTGTTGCCGTCAGGCACGAGCGCTCCGCGTGAGCGACAGCCGGATGGCTGTCGAGGGGGGAACGGGCGCAGTACGAGCGTCCGCGATGTGCTGCCCCGCGGAGGGAGCTCCCTCCTTGATCAATATGGTGTTTTTTCCTGATCCAGGCTGCACCTGGCTCACCCTACTTTTCTTGCCGCAAGAAAAGTAGGCAAAAGAGCTCGGCACGCTTCCGTCCCTTGGTCGAATGCTGTCATTTGTACAACTGCTGCGCACGATCGCTGCCGCTAAGTACGCAGCGGTCCTTCGGACGAGTTGTACAAGTGACCAACATGTCGAACCAGGAAACTCCAGAGTGCCAGCTTCAGACTTTCTTAGGGTTTAAAAAACTTCTGGATGGCGGGGATGTCGCGGTCGAGCCACACGCGGCGGCTGGCGATTTCCTCAAATCCTATCTGGATGTTGCGCCGAAGCATCGGTTGGTCGAGTTTGGGCTCAAATAGGTCACGGTAGCGCTGCTCGTACTCCGCCGTGTTTACGACAGTTGCCGCGTACCGAGGTAAATAGTCGTACGATTTATCATTCTCAAACGTCTTTTGGAGCCATGGCCACTCGTTGACCATCCATTGCCAGGCGGTGCTGCGCGTGTAGCGATTACGAAGCAGATAAACGAGCCATTTGTCGACATCCTGTGGCTTGACCAGCTTGCCATCTTTAAGCCTGACCAGTAGTCGACTGGCGACTTTCGGGTCACGGGTGGCAGTGAGCGCATCAGCGATATCACCTTTCAGGTCACTGTTAGGGGTGTCGTCGTGTTGTGTCAGCAAGA
>CAYWOA010000006.1:0-9069 GCA_964459795.1 uncultured Candidatus Saccharibacteria bacterium
ATATTGAATTTCACCTAGATAAACCTGAAATGGGTCGTGATGTGTATGTTGGTTTTAGTTGTTTGGACAGTAAGCCCGAACGGAACGATAACGACAGCAGAAAGACATTGAAAAAGCTAGTCGATAGCGCTCTTAGTGACACCAACTGGCGACTTATGAGCGATGGCATATCTTATCGGCTTGGATATTTGAACGGGCGTGTGAAGGCCTATGAGGGTGAAGAGGCAATGAAAGAGTTGGTTATCAAGAGCGGTAAAGTGAATAAGAAGCAAACAAGTAGCCCTGCCACAAATAATAAAGGCGACCGTGTTTTGAAAACTCAAGATGGCCGTGAGATTATACTGTAATTATGAACGACAAACACCCAAAGCTATACCTCCCCAATGAAAAAGGCGAATATGTCCCTGAATACATACCTCCTGCTCAGTTTAAGTTCATGAACTGGTTCCGTTGGAAGTATGTAAAGTTGCTGAACTACTACGGCAAAGATATCTACTATTGGCACATCCGACACAATCATTACCCGGAGTATAGAAAAACTACTGACATTGAGTTCTTGCTTCATGTCGTGAAAGACCATGAGTACAACCCAACTGATCCTACTGAAAAGAAACACTTTGATCGTGCATGGAAGCTTTATGGTAAAGAATTACAGTATGTACTTGGTGAACTAGCAAAGGACGAGGGTAAAGAGTGGGAGAACAGCGAATTTGTACATGGTCATCCCTATGCGTACGGGTATAAGAAGCAGTGGTTCCCTAAATTCCCTGAGATGGAGACGAAATTAACCTACCACGGCGTTAAATTTCATGAGCTCTTAGACCTTAACGAACTGTCGGCTGAGCGCGCAAAAGCACGAATGGCCGAGTATTGTGAATTGCACGGGCTTGATCCTGAAACTGGCGAAAAACTAAGTGATAAAAAGCCCAAGAAGTCTAGACGCAAGGCTACAAAGCAAGACAAAAACTTGACTTAAAATGTAGCCTTTTTGAGAACCTGATCAGGGTATCTTAACCTTTCGATTCTTCGGTATACATTCTGTATACTTCTTCACCCGACATAAAGCCAAATTCATCATCGAGGCAATTAAAGCAATTATTTTCATCAACGAATATAGGTATAAACTTCTTACAACCACTGCAGAGTTTTTTCCCACGTTTGTCCCACATGAAAGCGCATTTAACACAAAATGTTGTAGTGTCTTTGAGAGTTAAATACCGGTCATGCTCACTAAACGCGATTAGTAAGGCCTTCGATAATACCTGTTCTTCCGTTGCCTCACGAAATTTTTCGTACCATACATGTTTTAACTCATGTTGCTTTTCACGCCAAGAAGCCATTTGTTCATGAGAGTGTACCGGTATGATTACTGGTTTATTGAAAATATTTTTACATCTAGAATTGCCGCATCGCCAATCTTGCGTTGTTTTTCGCCAATAAATACTCAAGTGACGACAGCTTGGGCATGCATCGCTTGTAAGATCAGGTTTGGGCATTGGAGCTTGTGGAATAGGATGCTGAGCCTCATACACTGGTCTAATCTTATATCTCTCATCTTTGGCAATATCGCTTAATTTCCTTGGTTGCCATAAATGTTGGAGAACGAACGGTGATTCACCTGAACCACATTGCACGCACTTATCCATCAAAAGCTTGCTACGCTGTTCACGCCATTCTTTTGTATGCCACGGTTTCTTAATCTTGCTATCACCTAAAAGTTCAGCTGCTTCACGTGCAGTAATCTTATTTGTTGAGAAAGCAGATCGTATTGAATCTACATCAGAAATTAGAACCTCTGTTTGAATCATTATTTTATCATGCAATATCTTAATAGTATTGTCAATTTATTGATTAGTAATTGACAATAAATGAGACAAGTTGAATTGGCTTGTTTCGTGTCCCATTTGTCTCATTTTACCCTGTTAAACTGTACTAGACCTGTATGCTCAGCCAGGGTTGTTGTGACACCTTTACGGTGTTTCGGCAACCCTGTTTTGGTATATGGGATTCGAACACCCGAAAAAGATCGGGGTGAGAATTGCCTGTGGCGATTCGCAAGGCAATCTTCCGGGGTGAGCCGAGCTTGCCCCCGCGAAGTTGCGGGCCTGCCGAAGCAAGGTCGAATCCCTCGTCTCGCGGCCGCGATAGCCAAGAGAACCTGGCGCTTTTTATAGCAAACTTATTAGATACGCCGCCGTGACAAATCCGATGAATAGATCTGAATACATAGCAACGCTTTCTTCGAAGTTACGTTTATTCGTTGCGTGTTGAACCCCATCCAAGAGTAAGAATAGGCCGCCGATAAGCGCAACAGCTGGCCGCCAATCGGGCAGCCAAAGTGAGAGTATACCGGCCAGCCCCATGCCAACATTTGCAAACCCAAGTTCACGGACCACCGTCCAGGCAGCTTTGTCTTTTATGCCCAAAATGCCCTCCGCCGTGAGTCCGGGCTTGATTATTTGTCTCATTCCAGCCGTAAATAGACGAATTCCTATCGCCCAAAAGACGAACCATTTACCGATGAGTGCTATAAGTGCTGCATGGTTCTTATTAGCAAAGGCTTCAGCCAAGACAGATAACATTGGCAATATAAACATGAAAAGTGTGACTGAAGCTATATACATAGTCTAAGTATATAACGTGATGCGAGTAAAACTCCTGCTTCTTGGCTGCATTCATGAGGTCACACTTGGAGTAATTGATAATCAAGATTCTGCACTGAGCACCATGCTCAGTACAGCAACAGTCTATGATTTATCCGGGTCTTTAAATTACCCTGCCCAATCAGCACTAGTGCCGACGCCTTTGAGGCAAGACCACAAAGTCTCGTAGATATAAAATTCCAAAAACAGTTTAACAGCATACCGAAACTGCCGTGGTCACTCAAAGATAAAACCAAAAAGCTGACGTCTGATAAAAATGAATGGCTCGCCAGTCGCGAAAAAAATGGTGCTCATGCACCAATAGTAATACCAAGCGCGTAATGGCTGCAATTTTATGTATTAGAAACGACTGACTGATACAGCGCCCGTTCGCGGGTCGCAGCATAGGTGCCTTCGCTGGCCCGAACAGTAATTTTACCTTGCAAATCTGGTGGTAACACATCTCTTAGCTGTGCGGCTAGCTCTTCGTTTGGCGCATACATTTGCTCAACATCATTCAGATCAAGTACGCCTCTGTACTGAAATTCGACGTAGTCGTGCGTGGTTAAATGACCATCACCACGTCCACTCTTGATGGCACGCAAAACTTGTGCGTCATGGGCTGTTAATCTATACGCGCCATGGAAGCTGTCCTCAGGCGTAAAGCTAGTATGCGCCGCTCTATCTGGAGTCAGCCCAAAGCTGAGCATAATATCGCCATAACTAACCGCACCACTTGGGACTCCGTCGCCAATGTAGCCACACGACCCATATATCGGGTGGTCTTCTGTCTCTTCCATAGAACGAATACCTAGCGCGATCTCGACACCACTACGGCGCTGCCGATAATAAGTAGTACGTTCAGCAACAGTCACGCCAGCATCAAGCATACTTTTAATAGCCCCTCCGCCGGCTACGATACTACCTAGTGCTTGTGGACTTACATTAAGAAACAGTCTGAAATCATTTTCCATGCTGCCTATTTCTTCGCCCACTACTTTAATGAGACGCTCGGCCGTATCTTGGTCAAGAGTTTCAGGAGTTTTCCCGCGGCCGTAGGGCAATGCCTTAGTAAGATAACCAACAAGATAACGATGACTTAGTTCAGATATTTTTTCAGGGTCATTATGCACCCATTCATAAATACTCCTGGGGCTATCGACGATACCGGCTGCCGCGGCTTGCTCACGAAAGTATAGTACGCTATCAATTGCCGCAACCGGCAGCTCATCGCCGAGATACCAATCTAGTTGGTCTTCGTAACCTTCATTGTATCTTGTATTCAGGGGTTTTAGCGCTTGCCGCAAGCTTTCCGCCGAATCATAGGGGTTACCGTCTTTATCTAGGCGCGACAGAATTCGCGGTGCTATTTCGTAAAATTTTTGGACGGCCGGGCCAGCCTTGCCGAGGTCGGCCTGCGCACGAATAAGCTCACCCAGCAAGCCGGGTAGCGGCTGGTTAATGGCGCGGCACGTTTCAGCTGCCCGAGGAAAATCATAGCGGCCTAGCTCTACTCGCATAGTCGAGAGCGCCAGGTTGACTTCTACTGCCATTTGCTCATCACCCATCAATTCCTGAACCGTTGACGATAACAGCAAGTCGGCAAATTGTTCGGAAACCTCAGCATTTGTCTGACCAACGAAGTACTGCTCTAAGGTAATACCTTTGAAGCGAGTATCGCTTTGTAAAACTCTTTGAAGCTGGTCAAGGGAAGAGAACAGTCCTTCGGGAAATGTTTTGGTGGCGGGGTCCATACGAGCTGCCACTCGATTAACCACTCCTTCCAAAGCAGAAGCGGTGCTGTCACCAGGGGGAAGCATAGCCATCAGCTCTCCACGTTCAGCTAATTTTTGAGCCATGCCCGTATAAGCATTTATCTCCTGTAAATCACCGGTAGCCATCATAGCATGGCTTTTCAAAAGCGCCGCATAAACCTCAGGCTGGTCTTCAGCCAATGTGCGCAGATTACCCGTCACTTCGATAATACTAGTGCGCAAATCCGCCACTTGCGCTGTATCGCCGCGGTACAATTCTCGTGACAGGCGAGACGCAAAATCATCACGGTCAGGTTCCCTACCTTTCGTTAAGCGCAGTAGCTCCTGGGTGGTTGGGCCTAGTAATTTCATGGCCTCAAAACGACTGTTTAGATAGTTCGCGCGCATCTGGCCCCACGACTCGCTACCGTTGCCGTAACTCTTGCCCGAGTTGATAAAGTATACCGAGAAGAGTTCAGCCACCGCCTCCGATGCCAAGTCTGCTGGGTAGCCGCTAGCTAGTGCCTCGCGTAGCCCTGTCTCAATAGTCGCTACAGCCGCTTGATATTCGGCAGGATTTGAGGTCAGTTCTTCGACCACCCTGCCGGTACCTTGGCTATCGAACGTTAGCTCGGGATAGCTGGCGAGCGTCGCTATTAAATCTTTGGCCAATTCTAGCTGTTCGCCGAGCTCACTTACTTGAAACTTATCAAATACTGTTTGGCCACCAAATACGTGGAGCAGTCCCTCAACACTGGCCCCGCGGCCTATTAAATCAGTTATTGCTTCTCGTGCGACGGCAGCCGACTCCGGGCTTTCCCACTTACCACAATGGAGCATGTCAGCTAACTGCTCTGCCTCTTTTAGCTGCATTTCAGACATTGGCTCTGACTCTTTGTCTTGGTGTTGTAGCCCTTTGAATAAAGTATCTGCACGAAGTATATTTGCTGGGTCATAGTCATGCGTCTTGAGCAGCGCCTTGCTGACTTCACTGGACGCGGCATAACCCTTGCCTACGAATTTTACATCGGCCGCTGCAAGATGTTCGACATCAGGAGTGGCTAGGCTGCAGTCTTCGTAAATCTGGGCGTCTTGAGCGCTTACACCCTCTGGCTCAAATCGTCCGTAACTTTGCAGCAAGCTTTTATCATGCCGGGCTGGTGTATGAATGGCCTGCTCCAAATCAGTAAAATGTTTGGCAGCCAGCTCTGCTTGAGCCACTTCTTCCGGCGAGGGGCCAGAGGGCTCGTCGTTCCAGTCATCAATGGCGCTACGTGGCGTGTATACGTGCATGGCGCATCCAGCAGCTTCTCCTAACACCACTTTAGCGGTAGCCTTGTCCCAATCCGAAGTCTCATCGGTTGTTGCATAGGCCGCAATCTGTTCGGCCAGTTGCGGTCGCTTAGTAAGAGCCTGCGCTATACCATAGGGACTTTCACCCGTCACCAGTAGATGCTTCGCGAGCTGCGTTACCACTGATGCTGCTTCCTCGCCAAACTCACCGTTTTCAGCCCGCAAGCTGTCGATTGCCTGCCCGATACTTTCGGGTAGCATTTTTGCAAGTTGTTCGGCAGTTGGTAAGTCACTTGACGATTTCTCGGCGGCATGCGGAATTTCTAATTTAGCAGGGCCGTCGACAGGAGCTGCTGAGCTATCCGCTACTTCTGCTGTTGCTCCCCAGCCTATTTCAATAGTTTCACCGATTTCATCCTGCTCTACTGGTGACAGTTTATCAATATCTGGGACGAATGATGCGATTTCTAAGTGCCGCTCGTGGTGCTCCGGGGAAATTTCCGCTCTCCATGCAGGTATCTCAGCAGTCGCAGCAGGTGGTACGGCTTGCGGCTCAACTTGGCTCATCAATTGCTCCCCGGTTACAGCTCCCGGTAAAGGCTCGCCAGCCCCAGCAGCTAGTCGTTCAACATGTACTCGCAAATCAGGGTGCATGTCAGGCTGCTGCTCTAGAAGAGCAGCATAAGTAAGCTGAGTAGGCTCAACAGGTAGAGGCGGCTGAACGGTTAAATTTTCGGGCATTTTTATTCTTACTTCTAGACATAGTTTACGCCCTTGTTACGATGCACACAAGACTACGATCCGTCTGAAGAGGCTAACTACGAATAGTTTAGGGCTCTACCGTTAGCAGCCGCATAACAGGCGATTCAAGTTATTATGAACCCCCGTCGCATATTAAAAATGTGGGCGCGAGGGAATAAATCTTGCTCAGGGCATTTTTGCGATACTCTTTATGGTATTGGCACCGCTTCATCGCAGTGCCATACTGGTTATGTGTTAGCAGCGCAGTATTGATGATGATAGGATGTCATGTAATGACCGGTGAACGTTCAACCATTTTGACCGATAGTAATTACCCCGATGGGGTGGTAGTACTGGGCGGCATGGGAGTGAATATCTCTAGCAAGGAGCTTGCCGGTGCAGTCGCGGCGACCGGTAGCATAGCAACGCTCAGCGAAACAGGTGGTGCGTACCGCTTGGCGCGCACGCTGCGTGATGGTGATCCGGGCGGCCACATTCGCGAGTCACTAGAGGGTTTCCCGAACCAAGCTATGGTAGAGTTTGTCCTCGAGCGGTATTTTATGGAGGACGGGGCGCAGACAAAGACAGAGGGTTTACGGTATCGCCCCGTACCCGCATATCGCCTCGAGAACCAGAACGTACGCGGGCTAGGCGTACCAGAAGTCGAGATGCTCACCGTACTTGACGCCTATGAGCAGGTCAAGACAGCGCGCCGTATTGCAGGAGATAAAGGAATAATCGGTATGAACGGGCTCAGTAAGATACCCTTACCGACACCGGCCGCGCTATATGGCGGCATGATGGCTGGGCTAGCATTCACGGCGCGAGGAGCAGGCGATCCATCACGCGTACCAAAGCTGATAGATGAATTGTATGAGCAAAACCCCGTACGCTACCCTATAAAAGTCGACTATTCCCGGGATGATCACGGTATTCATTTTGACCCTACTCCGTACGGCGGGACAGATTTGAGCCACCCCGAACTATGGGCAATCGTCAGCACGACCGGCGGTGCAAAAGCGCTCGCAAAAGCCGGCGCACAAGCAATAATTGTCGAGAGTGTTTTGGCGGGTGGCCACAACGCACCACTTAGCGGGGAGGAAGAATCTTTCGAAACATACACTGATGCGGTAGATCGTCCCCTGATTTTTGCCGGTGGTGTCGCGACGAAGGGCCTACAGTGGGCAGTACAACGCGGAGCAATAGGCCTGCAGGCGGGGAGCATATTTGCAGCAACCAAAGAATCTGGTATGAGCCCATCCGATCGTCAAAAGCTTATCATTGCTGCGCTGAATGGCACGCTAACGGTGCGTAGTGACCGATCGGTTTCGCCAACCGGGTTCCCTTTCCAGTTGGCCGAAATCCCCGGCACAATGGCAATGGACGAAGTATTTGCAGAACGAGGGCGCGTCTGCGACCTGTCGGTACTCAGTAGCCCGTATATGCGCGCGGACGGCTCAATTGGATATCGCTGTTTAGGCGATAATGAAACAGTCGGCGAGGAAAAGTTTGCTCGTAGCGAAATTATGCGGCGCCGTATAGGAACAACCGGCTGTTTGTGCAATGGGTTGTTCGCTGCCGCCGACATGGGACAAATGAACCCTAGCCGCGGACGCGAGGAGAAAAGCTACATCACACTCGGACAGCTGGGCGGACATGACATTAATGGGGTAGCACGCGAATTTGGCTTGCCAATCACAGCCGAAAAGGCCGTAGCGTATATTCGGCGTGGTCACGATTGCTAAAATAGGAGGACGGTGTTACCGTCATAGCGTGCAAATAGGCTGAGCACCTCGGTTGCCGCCATATAGCAAAATCGGTAAGGTTTGCCCGAATTACGATGCTCCTAACAAAAGACCCAGATTTGTCTCTGGGCCTTTTGTTCCATTTGCAATAAATGCTCGGAAACGCGCTAAGACTTCTTAGTCTTTTTAGCCTTGGCAGGCTTTTCCGGCGCCACGCCGGTTTGCAGCTCGCCGTAGGTCAGGGCGTTGTTCCAGTATTCCTGTGCCAGCGCGGTTTGCTCGCCGAGGATGCGTATCTGCGTAAAGCTTGCCATGATGCCAAATAGCATCCACAAAAGATACAAACCGATGTGATCATGGATAGTTCGATATACCTCACCGTTCGAAAAGTCGCCAAAGCTCGCAAGATTCAGCACCAGCATGACTCCGTACACTATCATAGAGGCACCGAAGAATGACGTGACCACTATGAGCACGGTCATCGGCAGGCTACTGATGACAGCAAAGAACCCAAAGGCAACTGCGGCCGCCGTCCCGAGCAGAATGACGAGCCAGTTCCAATCCATGTTGAAAAGTGACAGTAGCAATGCCGCCAGAGAGAAGCCAAGCCCTGCAAAGGCCAATACAACCGCAAATGCGTAATAGAAATACGCCAGCAGCGCGAACAGCAGCCCAATACAAATACCCACAGCCCAGCCGAATAGCGTGCTCAAGAAACCATCGCCCGACCAGCTGCTCACCATGCCTGCGCCAGCCGAAAGTCCCACAAAAAACCCTATAAATGGAAACAGAATTCGCATCAGGTTGCCGCCCTGCAGCGCGAGCAGTCCCCCGATTAGTACGGCAAATATGCCGAGTAATATTTCTCCCATACATTCCCCCTTTATAGCTTTA
>CAYWOA010000006.1:9169-18873 GCA_964459795.1 uncultured Candidatus Saccharibacteria bacterium
TACGGCAAATATGCCGAGTAATATTTCTCCCATACATTCCCCCTTTATAGCTTTATGTCCATAATATAGACCTTCGCGGCGTGGTTTTCAATCGTATAAGTTACCGCGAGGCTAGCGAAGCGATTGGCGGCGGCTATGACCTTTCGCGTAGAAATATTTTTGACAGGTAGCCGGTAACGACGCCGAAGAGACCAATGCCTACCGATATCGTAAGCACCCCGACCAGGCGCCCAGCGTTCGACACCGGGAAGTAATCACCGTACCCAACGGTTGTAATCGACACAAACACCCACCAGATTGCATCACTAGCCGTCTTGATATTTGCGCCGGGCGCATGCTGTTCCGCCAGCAGCACGCCAATCGAACCGAACTCAAGCAGCAGCAGAATCATGAAGAAGATGGAGTAAAGTGCCGTATCTGACGGCTTGTTACGCATCAGCTTAAACAGACCACGAAAGCCTATGTACCTGACAGCACGGAAAAACTTGAGCACCCTAAATATCCTGAGCAGGTTGAATGCAGTTACCGGCACGGCCGCAAGCATATCAGACCACCCATAATTATGGAAGAAGTAGTCATGCTTATTGGATGCAGTACCCCATCGCAGTAAAAAATCACCCAGGAATACCAATGACGTTAGCCAGTCTACAATCAAAACAACGTGAAGCTCCTGAGGGCCAATCGGCGTATAAAACAACACGATATTGATGAAGGATAGCAGCGACACGGCCAGAACAAACAGTTCGTACGAGGTACTGCGTGTCAAACCAGCCCGTTTTAGGTCGTCAGGGCTAACATCGATGTTGTGCAGCATGATTCACTATTATACCTATTCCGCTATAGAAACTGTGCATATGGCATTAGCCACCCCAGTGTAGCAGGCTGTTAATGATGAAGTAACCACCGAAACCAACCATCGTTATGGCTATAACGCGTCGCCAATTTACGCCAACCACCCGATCGGAAACCCGTTGGACTTTGGCAAAACGCTCCGGCCAATATTGTTGCCAGAGAAGAATAAGAACGAACGGGAACACCGCGACAACGACGAGCCAAGCGACCGAAGCAGCTCTCATCCCACCGGTCGCAACTGATGTCATAATGAAACGCGTCGCTAGGATAATTGCCGCGATACTGCTCAGGCTCGTCGCCATTTTGATAAAACCAAACCAAAAGAGTGCCTTTGTACTAAGCAGCGTACCCGCCTTTGGACTATGCTGCTGAGAGAGACTGTCTTCGCTGACCTTCGGTCGTAAGAGTTTCACGCCGAATACGAGCAGCAAAACACCGACGATCATATCAGCCGCTGGGGTACTATGAATGACCTCGCGCGTCGATGGAATGGTAAGCTGCTTTGCAGGATCAAACAATAGGAGCGCCACGATGCAAAACAGCAGTACGGCGAGTGATATCCCCGTAATGAATGCGATGCTTTGGATGAGCGGCCTCTTGGACCGCGTCAATATAGCAAGCTCAGTGATAAAAAGTGTCGGGCTAAAAGCAATAATGATACCTAGTACGCCGATAGTCGCCAAGCTGACGATAAGCGCTTGGAGCAGTTGCATGTATCCAGTGTATAGCTTCGACCGGTGAAAGTCATGTGCTTTTCCTATGCACAAAATGAATTGCCAGCAAGGCAGATGCATTGAAGGTCCAGTGTAGTAGCCACGGCGCGGCGATAGAACCGGACAGGAGACGCAGCCAGCAGAAGAAGGCACCAGCAATAGCAGTCATCAGGACGATAGGTAGCACCGCAGCCCTGGCATGGTCACGGCTGCTCGGCATGACGTGCCACAGACCAAATACGATGGAGCCGACAAGCATGCTCGGCACCACAGCCCAGTACTGTAGCAGCACTGCGAGCAGCACCCCGCGAAATAGAATTTCTTCTGAAAGCGCCGTGGAAAGTGGAATACGCACCGCCGTTTCATACGCAATTTTGCCGGATCTCGTAAGCTCCGAGTTAGCCGAAAGATAGCGGGCGGGTACGAGCCACGTTACTAGACCGACCACCACCATCACGGCCAGTGAACAGGCCGTGGCGACAACAATCCCCGTGGTAATCAGGTGCGGGCCAAGCCCCATGGCGGTAAGGTCTAGGCCGCAGCTGAAGCCGTAGACGATGACAAGCACACTGGCGACAGCATTGGCTGCGAAATGCAAACGCTCGGGCACGTATCTCGAGAGGATGAAGCCATAGGCCAGTATGAGGCCAATGAGGAGTAACGCGTCGCCGTGCATTGTATGCCCCACCACCCACGCGCGCGGACGCCGCGGCTGGTTTACGCCTCGCCTTTAATACGTTTTTCGCGGACGATTTCGTTCTCGCGAAGTGCCGCTTCGATAGCCGCCATTTGCTTCTTCGTCACGGTGAAACCATAGCTAAAGGCAACGAACCGCGCCAGATCTGCTCGGTAGTCGTGCGCACTCGCGACAAACTGACCTGGGATCGGTTTCAGCGCGTTTTTCATATCGATAAGTGTTTGGACAAATAGCGCCGGCGACCGGTACTGCGTACTACTACCCATACCTTCGGGCCGCTTACTTTCGTCCGTCACCCAGGCAGGCTGTTTGATGAGTAGCTCCAGGCCGAACTGGGCGATTGGGTCATTGTGATGCGTAATCATCACGTAGCGCAGCGCTGCGCGAGTTCGAGCGTCGAGTGCCTCGACGTCCTCGTACGAATCAAATAGACCAACCAGCCCCTGTTCGGTGTTGAGTCGATTATTCGACAGTACCTGCTCTTTCCATTTGCTGCCCATAGGCGTACCGATCCACAAAGCACGGTCGATACCTAGTGCCCTCAGACCGTCGGTACCACTGTGCATGAGCGCGTCTTGGCTCGTCCATGCCCCCAGGCTTTCGCCAAACAGGACAAGACGTGGATGGCGCGCCGGCGGCATACTTCTGATACGTTTGCTAATGCCGTTCAGCAGCATACGATACTGGATATGACCATCGTCAACTCTATCGAGCGACAGGGGCGATGGCCGTTTGGAGTACTGAATTGTCACGGACGCCACGTTGCCGCGCGTTTGATATTCAACAGCCTCGCTCATGACATAGTTGACGTAGCCAGTGCCTGTTGGTGACACGACAACGATGCAGTCGCGCTTGTAAGCCCCGGTGCGTTCCAGCTCGGCAAGCGCCAGCGCGACTCGGTCTTCACGCGTTTCGGCGCTATCGAGGCCGACAAAGATACGGATTGGCTCGATAGCTTTCCCGCCCATCACGGACTCGATTTGTGCGGTCGTGAGGGCGGTCGCGACATGCCGCCTGCCCTGCACCGAGAGCGTCTCCCAATCGACAAGACTCTTTGGGCTTCCACTGAGATACGGCGATTTGGGCGCCTCGGTAAAACCGGCTTCAAGCGTACTCGCACCGTGCTCAATATCACCGTACGTCTTCTTCATAAAGAAATAGACGGCCCCACCGATAGCCCCCAAGCCCACGAGGTGGCCTGCCGGCAGCCAATTGGGTTTGAGCTGCCTGGAGGAACGTGTAAACATGCTGTCAACCTTACGGGCAATGAACCTCTCGGCATACACCAGCGCGCCGACAACGGCCGTAGCACCCGCCGTCACACCGATGACACGGCCGGGTTTTTCGCTCTGCAGCGTATCGATAAGTGAAAAATCATCTTCATTTTTCACCCGCATATACTCTCCCACCAGTGTGTAGAGCAAGCCGGCGCCGATGAAATATGGCAGCAAATCTCTCTCACGGGCGCTTTCTTTATCCTTTGAGATAAGGTGGTTGGCAGCTTCGACCGCTTCGATGATGAGCCCGGCTGTTCCAGCGTACTCTATCCATTTGCCAGTCGTACGGGCGGCAGAACGCACGAGTTTCTCATCGGGCGAATAGGTGTTGAGCTTCTGGCTCAGAAAACCAACGCCGATAGCCGCGGCACTGATAAACACCAGCGATTTTCGGCTCATATTACCCGACTTATCTTCTTCCACAACGAGACGAGCAGCGGACTCGACACTATCCTGCGTCAGTATGCCGAGCATATACACGAGCACAACAGTGAGACTCGTGATGATGCCTTGGTCGACGCTGCTCCGCGGCAATAGGGAGCGCTGAAACGTCCGTGGGATAACGGCGACGGCAAACATGGCCGCGATTTCCTGCGCCCGGTTTCGGTGTGTTGTTCTTTCATCCGCCACGACGTCTACTCCTCACCCACTCGCTAAGCCCTTGCATTATCACCTGTATTATACCACAATATAGATTGAATGGGAAGTGATTTTTGTTTACTTCTCAGTAAAATTACTTATAAAATTTCCCTGAAAGGTGTAGGATAGCACCATGCCCCTACTCAAAGTTAACCCAACTCAGCGTAAAATTCTTGCCATCGTAACAGTGTTAGCACTGCTTATTGGTGCGTGGTTTATGAGCCAGTACATCATCCTCATACTGTTCTCGGCATTGGTAGTTATTCTGTTCAACCCGGTGTATCACTGGCTACTCGCAAAGGGCCGTAGCCCGCAAAAGGCAGCACTGTACACCATGTTTATCTCAGCCCTAGCGGTTATCATCCCCTTAGGGCTCATCAGCGTAGTCACCTTCTTCCAGATCGATCATTTAGTCAATAAGATCGCGGCCGGCTCATACCCGCACAATTTTTCGGACTATACCACAGACGCTATCAACGCTATCAACCGTTTCCTGGCAGAGCTGGGCACCTCTTACCGCCTGTCGATCAATGGCATCGCTCAGGCAATTTCGACAGCCGCAGAGAACTTTGGTAAGGCCTTGCTTGGCGGTGTGGTATCGTCGATATCTGGCTTCTTTGGCTTCATAACCACCGCTATTATTTTTATCTACGTGTTCTTATCAATGATTGTTCACCAGGACAAAATCTTGGATATAGTGAAAAAACTGAACCCGCTGGGCGACAAGGTAAGCGACCTCTACTTTGAGCGTATCGGGGCCATGACCAAGGCGACCGTACGAGGACAGTTCATCATCGCTCTCTGTCAGGGTACGGAAAGTGCTGTTGTGCTGGCTCTGGCAGGACTTGGCGATTTGTTTTTCTTCTTCTGGATGCTACTCACCGTGCTGTCGGTCATTGCACTGGGGGCCGGCATCGTCACCATCCCTATCGGTATCGCCATGTTCCTGATGGGTGATCACTGGCAAGGCATCCTGATAGTAATGAACCATCTGCTCATCGTAACAAACATTGATAACGTGCTCCGGCCCAAGCTGGTACCACGTCACGCGCGGCTCGATCCGGCACTCATGATATTGGCTGTGTTCGCCGGCCTAGGACTGTTTGGCTTTTTTGGCATTGTACTGGGGCCCGTCCTGATGATCATCTTGGTAACCACCGTCCAGATGTACTTAGAAGTATTCACCGCGACAAAGTCTATCGATACTGCAGTGGAACCAGCGCATCATTCGAGTGTACTCCAGAAAATGCAATTTTGGCATAAGCCAGCAGAGTAGCGAACCCCGCCCGCTTTTCTTACTTGCCTCTGTTTGCATTCGACACCTAGACATACTACTCTATAGGCTATGAAGAAATGGGCGACTTTGATTGTACTGGCTGTGGCGCAGTTCGTTATGGTACTCGACAGTACGGTGATGAACGTGTCGATATCCACCATCGTCAAAGATCTGGATACGACGGTCGCTGGTCTGCAAGCGGCAATCACATTCTATACACTGACGATGGCAGCCTTCATGCTAACAGGTGGCAAACTTGGCGATATTTGGGGGCGACTACGCATTTTCAAGATTGGCGCTGTTATTTATGGTCTTGGCTCATTGATTACAGCCATCAGCCCCAACCTAGTAACATTGCTCTTCGGCTGGTCGCTCGTAGAAGGTCTCGGCGCCGTACTGGTAATTCCAGCTATCGCCGCCCTTATCGCCATTAGCTACAAGGGCAAAGACCGTGTCATGGGCTATACCATGATTGGTGCAGCCAGCGGTATTGCCGTGGCGATTGGGCCGCTGATTGGCGGCTTCATGACAACCTATTTGTCCTGGCGCTACGTATTCGCAGCCGAAACCGCGATTATGATTATGGTGCTCTTGTACGTTGGGACCATGAAGTCCGATGCCGTCAAAGGTCCAAGAACCAGGATTGACATCCCGAGTGCACTGCTGTCGGCCGCTGGTCTGGGACTGTTTGTGCTCGGCATTTTGCAGAGCAAATCGTGGGGCTGGGTTACGCCCAAGGCCACGCCGGAAATTAACGGCCACGCCATTGCGCCATTTGGCATTTCGCTTGTAGTTTACCTGCTGCTGACGGGTGTGCTGCTGGTCTATGCGTTCTATAGACGCCAGGTCAAACTTACCCAGGAAAAACGGAACGCACTACTCGATGTGTCGATGTTTAAAATCAAGGCGCTTCGCGCCGGTTTGGCGGTACTGAGCGTGCAGTATTTATTCACGGCCGCCGTTTTCTTCGTCATCCCAATCTATTTGCAGATGGTGCTTGGTCTGGACGCGTTGCAGACGGGCGTGAGGATTGTGCCGCTATCGTTTGGTATCGTTTTATTCTCACTGCTCGGCTCCAAGCTGTCGTCTCGCCGCAGCAGCCGGGCTATCATCAGGCGCGGCCAATACATACTGCTCGTTGGTGCCGTTTTGGCGCTCGCAGCAGTTAAGCCCGAACTAAATGGCTTTGTTTTTGGGCTGACGATGTTTGTTATCGGCGCCGGCTTGGGCCTGCTAGTTTCGCAAATTGGTAATGTTAATATGTCGGCCGTACCCGAGGAAAAGTCGAGTGAAGTTGGTGGCTTGCAGGGTACGTTCCAGAACCTCGGCTCGTCACTGGGCACGGCACTCATCGGGTCGGTTATGATTGCTTCGCTCACGACGACCTTCACGCAGAAGATTGCTGCCAATCCGAACATTAGCCAGGGTGTTTCATCGACCATTGCGCAGAATAATCAGGCGGGTATACCGATTGCTTCGTCGGCACAGGTCGAAGCAGCGGCTACCAGCGCCGGTCTGGACACGGTCACTACATCAGAACTCGTCGACGAATACGAATCCGCCCAGATGCAAAGCCTCAAAAATTCTCTGGTCTTTTTAATCATACTGTGCGTGCTAACATTGCCGCTATCACGCGGCATTCCCAACAAAAAAGCCGTTTAGCGCTTTTGCCCCGCCGCACAAGGGCCAACTGAACGCTTGGGTCCTGGATGGTGTTTCCAACCAAAAACCAGACAACGAGAATCTCCTTGTTGTCTGGTTCATGTGCGCACACTACTGGTAGCTATAGGCCGAGAATTTGCTGCTTTTTAGCAGTGAACTCTTCATCGGTCAGGATACCCTGATCGCGCAGTTGCCCCAGTTTGGCAAGCTGTTCCATTTGTTCGTCAGTGCTACTCTGAGCTGGTGCAGCGGCCGCCTGCTCGGTATACTGTTGCTCCGCTTGGCTGTTCCAGCGGTTCATCTGGCGACGTGAAACGTTATTAGAAACTGCCGTAGCGGTACCAGCGATAACCGCTGTACGAGCCATCCCTCTAATCAATCCTGGCATGAGATAGTCCTCCTCTTATAAAAATTATTGGTCAAGTTCTGCTGCAGCGTCGGGGTGAATACGTCCGTCCGCCAGCAGTACGCCGCCGGCTTTTACCAGCGCCTCTTTGAGCGGCTTTGCCCACAGCTGCTCGACGACGAGTAGCCCGGCTGTGCAATTTTTATTAATAAGATCGGCAACTTCGGTAATATCATCTTGATCTACCTTACTGCCTTGAGGCAGATATTTTTGGACAAACTCGGTGGCATATTCGTCGCCGAGGTCGGCAATATTGAGGGTCGTGACGTTATCACCCTCATCGCGACTCACAACGCTCAGACCAACCAAGCCAATGATGCCTTTCTCGATAGCGTCGCCTATTGCCTGCAAAATGCTGCCGTCAAATGTATTGCCCTCGAAACCGACGACAATGTAATCAATTGGTCCTCTCACCTTCGTACCTCCTTTTGTTACTACACAGCAGTATACACCCGGCATGCTACGGTTAACAGTAAGCCTGGTTACTCAACAGGGGGTTCGTGCATGGGGACATCCGTAACCTGCGCCGGGCCCGCGGCTGACGCGGCAAGCATTTCACCCGGTGCCGGCTCAACGACCGGATGCAGAATACCGTTCACAATCTGGTCGACTGTATCATCGTGCATATTCGCCTTGACCGAGTAGCCCGATATACCGAGCTGGCGAAGATTCGGCGGTGCTTCCGACTCATTGAGGTTCGAGATGATATAGACAGGGATTTGCTTTCCCCAGTCGCTCGCCCGCATCGTCTCGAGCACCTGTCCGCCGGGAATATCCGGAATCATGAGATCGAGCAGCACGAGATCGGGAATCTCCTTTTGGATAAAATACAGGCCAGTGATGCCATTATAGGCAACGAAACAGGTGTAGCCGAGGAGTTCAAGCCGCGTTTTGTATATCTCAGCAAGCGCCATATTGTCTTCGACGATGATGATTTTTTTCGAAGATGGTTCCATGCATCTGATTCTACTGCAGCACACCGGATTTTACTAGCAGCAATCGTTTCTGGGCGGCAATTTTGCTATCATACCAGCATGAGCACGAACGCCGACGCGGTCCGGGGGGGCACACAGCTCGTAGCAGACTTTCAGGCCACCATGGTCAATCTGGCCGGCGCCGAAATCAGCGCAGCAGAGGCAGCCGAATCAGAGAAGCTAGCCACCGGTGCCTTGCAGTATTTTGCCGGCGGCGGCGTCCTCAATCCGGCGCTGATCCCGACTGATTCCAATACCCAGATCGCCCGGGCGAGCGTCGACGCACATATCAAAAAGATTCAGGCCGAGCAGTATCAGGCCATGAGCCGGAGCCAATTGGCCGAGATGACCCAGCAGGCAACCGCCCAATTCGCCGGACAAAAAGTAACCATTCGTGTACTGGAGCGCGAGCAAAAGCCCATCGAGTCAGTCTGGCTCGACCCACGGCGCGGTTATACCAACAATGCGGTTAACACCGGACAGCTCAAAGCGGTCATCAGTGAAGTGTGGCTCGAAAAAAATGCTCTGCTGCTTAAACCGAGGCTCCTTTCACGAACGTTAGAGCCGAAGCGAAAGTATTACGTCGCCTACATCATCAACCCCGAGACATTGCAACCGATGGTCGAGCTTGAGCTCGCATAAGGCTTGGCTACACCGGAGGAGAGATGGTGATAGCAGCGCGCTCCGTGATAATCACGTCAAGCGGTACATCGTGCGGTTCATGCGGCAGAGCGGGCACCTCAGCCCAGCTATAGGCGAGGCCTATTTTCAGGGCTTGCGGCTGGCCTGCCAGGAACCGGTCATACCAGCCCTTGCCGAGTCCCAGCCGATAGCCACGCCGATCGAACCCGAGGACTGGCACGATGATAGCATCAAACTGTCCGTCCGGAAACTCCGCGTCCGGAGCAATGGCTGGTACATCGATCGCTATATCTGGAAGCAGTCGTTTTAAACGGACGCATAGTTCGGCGGTATCCAGTTCATTCCATGCGCCATACCCCGCATAGATGTGCGCGGATTGCATCGCCACCCAGTCAACCTCACGCAGTACCTTTTCACTAACGGTTTTGCTCGCAGCTGCAACCTGATCAGGCGTCAGCGCAGCCCGTTTTGCCCGTAAATCCTCCCTGATAGCAGCTTTTGTACGCATGGTTCTGTGAAATATTGTACACTCCAGCTTACTCACCAATGTTCACTTTCTATACGCC
>CAYWOA010000006.1:18973-27383 GCA_964459795.1 uncultured Candidatus Saccharibacteria bacterium
ATTGGCGCTCCAGTTACATGACACTTGAATTCCTTGGCTAAAAAAGCAGTTCGTTGGTCGGGTTTGCTTGTGTCTTATGTCTAGATTTTGCTATATTCTCTGTATGAATAGATTTTGCCGGCTCTGGTACGTTTACCTGATGGTTGGTTTTTGCTGTCTCACTATTTGGTTTGTTATCGGTGTGGCATCTGGTCTCAATATGATGGGCGGGCATTCTCCGTCACTACTAGCACAAATCGTCGGCTATGGGACACTGGTAATAGGCGGGGGCTTAACACTTCTGGGCATAGTGACGGGCTTAATCAATATTATCAATCGTTAATATACAATCGTTAATATACCCAGCAAGAGATATGGTAGACTCGCCAGTATGACATTTAACTCCTGGTACCAAGGAGTGGTGTTGCACGGTGACAAATATGGCCACACGCTTGGCTTCCCGACGGCAAATCTCGATCCCGCTATCCTCTCACACCTCGGCCAAGACGGCGTGTACGCTGCAATTGTCAGTTTAGGTGACCGTACATACGGCGGTGCAATCTACCTTGGACCGCGGCTGACACTGCGAGAAACCCGGCGCGTGCTCGAAATACACCTTATCGATTTCAGCGGCGATATCTACGGCCAAACGCTCCGCTTCAGACTTGGCGCTTTCATCCGCCCACCGCAAGATTTCTCTTCGGTCAAGGCACTCAAGGCTCAGCTCGCGGCAGATATTACGGCCGCCCGGCGCCACACAGAGGCATAAGCAAACGACGAAAGTGTTATAGTAAAAGCATGAGCATAAACACGCCACTGCGGGAAACGCGGGCCTGGCAGGATTTGGATGAGCACGCCCAGCAGGTTAGTGCACTCCATCTACGAAATCTTTTCGCATCTGATCCGCAGCGCGGCGAACGCCTAGCGGCCCGCGCCGAAGATATCTACCTCGACTATTCGAAGAACCTTATCACCGACGAGACACTCGCACTCCTGTTTGCGCTCGCCCACGAACGTGGTATCGAGCAGCTTCGAGACGCCATGTTTGCCGGCGAAAAGATAAATACGACTGAGCACCGCCCCGCCCTGCACACAGCGCTTCGCAACCTGCGGTGCCGGCCCGTCATGGTCGATGACCACGACATCATGCCGGATGTCATGAACACGTTGCAGCAGATGGAGCAGTTTACCGACACCGTACGAAGCGGCGAGTGGCTAGGGCACACCGGCAAACGGATCCGTCATGTCGTCAATATCGGTATCGGCGGCTCAGACCTCGGCCCCGTCATGGTAACCGAGGCGCTGAGACACTACCGCGCCCGGAGCCTCGAAATGCATTTTGTATCAAATGTCGACGGCACCCACATCGAGGAAACATTGCAGGATCTCGACCCAGCCGAGACGCTTTTCATCATCGCGAGCAAAACGTTCACCACCGACGAGACGATGACCAACGCCCACAGCGCCCGCGGCTGGCTGCTTGAGACGCTCGGAGACGACGCGGCCATCTCGCGGCACTTTGTGGCCGTATCGACAAACACGGCTGCAGTGCAGAAGTTCGGCATTGATCCGGCCAATATGTTCATTTTCTGGGATTGGGTTGGCGGCCGCTACTCACTAACGAGTGCGATTGGCCTTTCCGTCATGCTGAGCGTCGGTCCACGGCATTTCCAGTCACTGCTCAAAGGCTTCAAGGTGATGGACGACCATTTCCGCACCACCCCGCTCGAGCGCAATCTGCCCGTTATCATGGGTCTGATCGGCCTCTGGAATACTAACTTCCTCGGTGCCGAATCGGAGGCAATCTTGCCTTACGACCAGTATCTTCACCGCTTCCCCGCGTACTTGCAGCAAGCCAATATGGAGAGCAATGGCAAGTCCGTCACCAAAAACGGCCAGCGCGTCGACTACGTCACCGGGCCAATCGTGTGGGGTGAACCAGGTACCAATGGTCAGCACGCGTTCTACCAGCTGCTGCATCAGGGAACGCGGTTCGTGCCCTGCGATTTCATCGGTTTTGCGCGCAGCCTCAATGACCCTGATGGCGCCGGCACCCATCACCGCAAACTGACGGCCAATCTCTTCGCTCAGAGCCAGGCGCTGGCGTTTGGGAAAACGGCGGCGGAAGTCCGCGCCGAGGGCACACCCGAGTCGCTCATCCAGCATAAAACATTTGAGGGCAACCGGCCGAGCAACACACTGCTTTTGCCCGTCCTCACCCCGTACACGCTCGGGCAACTGATCGCCCTTTACGAACATAAGATATTTGTCCAGGGAGCTATTTGGAACATCGATAGCTTCGATCAGTGGGGCGTCGAACTTGGTAAGGTGCTCGCGAAAGATATACTGCACGGCCTCGAATCAGATCGAATTGGCGCGGTCGATTCCTCGACCGAGACGCTCATCCAGCTCTGGAAACAGCATCAGCAGGGCTAAAACTTAGCCATGAGAAACAGTAACTCATTCCTATTTGGCATGACGTCAAGTCGGCGGCGGCGTATACTGGTAGGTATATGATTCGTGTTGTCTCCCACACCTCAGGCTGGGCCTATCGGCACATGTTGAAGCCGATTTTCTTTCTCCAGAGCCCGGATGCCGTGCACTCCCGTCTCGTCCGCTTCAGTCGGTTTTGGCAAAAGCTTCCCCTTGCTAATACTGTTGTTGCCAAGCTGTGGGCGTATAACGATCAGGCATCACTCGCTCAGACTATTGATGGCATTATGCTACCAAATCCCGTCGGGCTTTCCGCCGGTTTTGATAAAAATGTCGAGCTCGTGCCAACTATCCGCAGCGTTGGCTTCGGCTTCATGACCGGAGGCTCGGTGACCTTGCAAGCCTGCAGCGGCAACCCGCGGCCATGGTTCTACCGATTACCAAAATCAAAATCACTGGTCGTTCACGCCGGTTTGCCTAATAGCGGCGCCGATCAGGTGCAGCGCACGTTGCAGCAGCTAGGGCTAAGCGCAGTTCGTGATTTTCCACTCGTCGTATCGGTGGCCAAAACGAACAGTCCTGAGGCGTGCACCGACGCAGAGGCAATTGCCGACTACATCGGTAGTTTACAGCGCTTGCGGCACGAAAAGGCCATCAGCGCGTTTGAAATCAATATTTCCTGCCCCAACGCTTACGGCGGCGAACCATTCACATCGCCCGACCGGCTCGAGGCGCTCCTGGCGACCATCGATGCTTTGGATCTCGAAAAACCGGTGTGGATCAAAATGCCCGTCAGCTTGCCCTGGCCGGCATTTGATGCATTGCTCCAGGTTATCGTTCGGCATGATGGTATTTCAGTCGTCACCATCGGCAATTTGCACAAAGACCGCGCGGCCGTCCAGCTCGCTGACCCGCTTCCAGACTCAGTGCCTGGCAATCTCAGCGGCTTGCCGACGCAAAAACTCAGCGACGACCTCATTGCCCAGACATACCAAGCCTACGGCGACAAGCTCACCATCATCGGTGTCGGCGGTATATTTAGTGCCGAAGATGCGTACCGCAAGATCTGCCTCGGCGCCAGCCTCGTAGAGCTCATCACCGGCATGATTTTTGAAGGTCCACAGCTCATCGGCCAGATAAACCAGGGTCTGGTGCAGCTCCTAAAACAAGATGGGTTCACCCATATTAGTCAGGCCGTGGGATCGGCGCGCACCGGGGAGTAGCAACTATCTATCCCGCAACAGCCCCAAAAAAGGTATATAGGGTTCTATCAGCCAAAAAGCCAAACGCTTGAATCAATTAAAAAGAGCCCTCTCGCAAAACAGGGCTCTTTTGTCCAACAGGGGGCAAGAACCAGTATAGGCCGGCAGTCTGAAGGCTACCTGAGAGAATGGCCCTTTTTACGTTCCCATTTTACTCGGAATCGCTCAACAGCGGCGTGCAGCTCTGCATCGGTGCGCGGCCGTAGATTCAGCGACTCAACCAGTAGTCGTCCCATACGTATTCCTCCCGTATGATATCAGTAGCATAGCCGACTCTAGCATATGTATCAGTAAGGTTTGTTACAAGCTCTCAGTAATATATGACACAACCTAGGACTCGGGCCGGCAAACAGCCCTATTTACTGCCGCCCTTTCGGCCGGCCTCGCGAGCTCGATCAGGATTGTGTTTGAAATTGGCCGGGCTGAGGCTACCGCCGACCTTTCCTGCCGACGCAGCACGTCCAGGATTGTGTTTGAAATTACCAGAGCTCACTTGTCCACCCTTGCGGCCGGCTGCCGCGTGCGCCTCCGAGTCACCGTGCCACCCTCTGCCTGGTTTTGCCTGCTGCTTCATATATCCCTTCCTGGTTTTTCTGACATCTACTATATCGACGGTATATCTATGGCGCTATGAGATATATTACTCGGCGGCCAGCAAACTAAGTTGACAATGAAAGTTTAGCTACTATACTGTTTACATACTAAACTATGACTGCCGTGACAACATCATTCAACCGCACTGAGGCTACCGCCGAACTTATCTCCGCTATCGCGACGATTAAACGCTCCCTGCATGGGCATATCTACCACTGCGCCGATGGCTCTGAACTCACCAGCGGCGAGCTAGGGCTACTCTTCGTCGTAAAAAAGGACGGGCCCATCAGCGCACAGGATATTGCGGCTCGGCTCGCCATGACTCCGGGAGCAGTCTCCCAAATCGTCGACAAACTACTGGATGGCGGCTACGTCGTGCGCACGCCCCGCGAGACCGACAGACGGGTACTTAATCTGACCCTTTCAGAGCGGGGGCTGAGGCAAGTTGCCGACATCGAACACGCGCACCACATGCTGATCAAGCAAATGACCGAAGCTATCGACGACACCGAGTTGGCGCAGCTAATAGTGACGCTCAATAAAATGATACAGACAAGTCAAAAAATGAATGAAACCAAGCGAAAGGAACCAACACTGCAATGAAATTTCTCACCAGATTCTTTAGGCCGCATCCCGACGCCGCCAAGATCGACCACAGCAAGGACCTCACCCATAACGAAATTATGGTCGTTATCACGGCGCTCATGCTCGCCATGTTTCTCGCGGCGCTCGACCAAACCATCGTCGCAACCGCCCTGCCGACTATCGCCCAAGATTTGAACGGCCTGAGTAAATATTCCTGGGTTGCCACCTCATATCTGCTCGCTAGCGCCGTCGCGACGCCGCTGTTTGGCAAAATCAGCGATATGTTTGGCCGCAAGAAGATCTTCCAGATCTCGATCGTGCTGTTTCTAGTCGGTTCAGCGCTCTGTGGGCTAAGCCAAAACATGGATCAGCTCATCTATTTCCGCGCGCTTCAGGGCGTCGGCGCCGGCGGCATCATGACCCTGTCCATGGCTGTCATCGGTGATGTCGTACCCCCCAGGGATCGCGGTAAATATCAGGGCTTTATCGGCGCCGTGTTCGGCATATCAAGTGTCATTGGCCCACTGCTCGGCGGCTTATTTACCGACCACCTCAGCTGGCGCTGGGTGTTTTATATCAACTTGCCGATCGGTCTTGTCGCCCTGTCGGCCATCGCCGCTCGCCTGCACCTGCCAATCAAAAAAGCGCACCATTCTATCGATTACCTCGGGGCTGTGCTCATGGGCGTCAGTGTCGTGTGTCTGCTCCTGGGCCTCGTCTGGGGCGGTGTGGACTATCCGTGGCTGTCGAGCCAAATCATCGGTCTGTTTGCGGCGTCGGGCGTGCTGGCAGTGGCGTTTTTCTTCCGCGAGCGCTATGCCAAGGAGCCGATTTTGCCACTCGATCTGTTTCAGAGTGATGTGTTCCGCGTGTCGACTCTGCTGAGCGCCATTCTCGGCGTCGTCATGTTTGGCGCACTCGTGTTTCTGCCCGAGTACCAGCAAATCGTCCGTGGTGACTCGGCGACGAAATCTGGGCTTATGCTCCTGCCGATGGTGGTGGGTATGATGGTCGGTTCAATCGGCTCCGGTCGCATTATTAGCAAGATTGGCAAATACCGCCGCTTCCCCATCATCGGTACCCTGCTCATTACCCTCGCCTACTTCTGCTTTAGCCACATTAGCGCTGTGACGAGCCGCGGCGTCCTCGGCGTCTGGATGCTCCTACTCGGGCTCGGGCTCGGCTGCGTCATGCCGGTCACTGTGCTCGCCGTACAGAATGCCGTCAAGAAAGAAGAGCTGGGCGTCGCCACCTCGGCCGTCACGTTCTTCCGCTCCATCGGCAGCAGCGTTGGAGCTGCCCTGTTTGGCGCCGTGCTCACAAACCGTATCGCACACCACATGGCCGCTCAGCTGCCCGCCGGCGCAGATGTCCCGAAAGTATCCGGCAGCCTCGATACATTGCAGCATTTGCCGGTGGCCGTTCACGAGATGGTTGTGAAAGCATTTGCGCTGTCGTTTGGTGATGTGTTCCGCTTTGCCATTCCCTTTGCCATCCTCGCATTCATTGTGGCGCTCTTCCTACGCGATTTGCCGCTTCGAAGCGGCAGCAATGTACCGGCCCACACAGAGTAAGTAGTGCCCGTGCCCAACAGCGGTAGGTTCCCGGCGCTAGACCCTCGGCCAAATAACCTTACCGACTATGGCTTCGCGCTCAATGAGGCCAAAGTGGCGGCTATCGGTGCTCTCTGACGGATTATCGCCGCGTACATCGAATCGTCCACGTTCCAGCACTCGCACTCGTTTAATTTTCTCGCGGCCACCATGCAATAGCACCACAACGTCTTCTTCGTAGTAGCGCCATTTGCGCGCAACAATAACAATCTGTCCCGGATCAAGAACCGGCCACATGCTTTTACCAACGACGCGGCGAATATATACTAGTTTCTTCATGGTAATAGTGACTAGAGTAGCCCTTTTGGTGAGTGCGATGCAAGGCTTGGGCGAAGTGCGGAGTGAGCCGTACTATGCGGTACGGCGAACGAGCCCTGGAGCGCAAAACGCCGCAGCGCGCCATCAAAAGGGCTACTTTTTGGTTGACCAGAAAATTTCAGCAATCTCATCAATCATATCCAGTAATTTCTGCCCCTCTTCGGGTTCGCTGTGGTGCTTACATTCGCCGGCTTGTTTGGTAGCCCTCCAAAACATATCGTGGAGGTCGGGATATTTTTCCAGGTGCTCCGGTTTAAAATAATCAGTCCAAAGTACCCACAGGTGGTGCTTGACGAGTTCAGCCCGCTGTTCCTTAATTATCAGTGCTCGTACCCTGGCGTCACCCTCAAAGTTTGCCATTTTGTCCATGATGGCTTTGACGCTCTCGGCCTCTATCCGCGCCTGCGCCGGATCATACACCCCGCACGGCAAGTCACAATGCGCATAGACCGGTTTGATAGAAAATAGTTTCATACAACCTCCAAATTACTGGTATCTATTATACCGGCCTTACCCAAAATCCCTGCTATTTGTGATGTTTAAGATGAATTTTCTGATCGCCATTTGGCGATCTCGGCATGGTGACCGCTGAGCAAGACATCGGGAACTTTCATACCCTGGAATTCTTCAGGGCGAGTGTACTGCGGAAATTCTATGGCCACGTCATCATCCTGGAATGATTCAATCTCAGCGCTGGTTTCGCCGCCCAGCACACCCGGCAGCAACCGCACCACACTATCGATGATAATCATGGCCGGCAGCTCCCCGCCGGTTAACACGTAGCTACCGATACAATATTGCATATCAACCCATTTAGTAACTCGTTCGTCGTAGCCTTCGTAGCGCGGACAAACGATGATTAGGTCTTCGGCCGCAGCCGCCAAGCGTTTCGCGGCTGACTGTTTATACAACTTTCCGCGGGGTGTTGGCAGCAGGACTTTCGATTTTGGGCTTTTAGACTTTGCTGCTTCTATGGCTCTCGCAAGCGGCTCGACCATCAGTAGCATACCGTCACCACCGCCGTAGGGCGTATCGTCGACTTGTTTGCGCGGGCCGAGCCCAAAGTCGCGCAGATTAGTAAACTCATACTGCACGATGCCCCGGTCGGCCGCCTTCCAGAGCATACTGCTGCCCAGCACACCATCGAACATCTCTGGAAATAACGTAATAAACTGTATGTTCATCTTAGGGCCTCAGTTATTTTTTTAAGCGTATCTTGCACACTAAGATCGGTCGAATCAATGACAAGTTCAGAGGGATCGATTGTACGGTACACACCAGTATACAAGGAGTCAAATTCGCTCCGCGGTACAACATGCTGCCTCAAGCTATTACGCTGCCACATAACTTCTTTGTCTGCTTTCAGTACGATATTCTTTACCTGAAACTTATACCGTTCCGCCAGCTCACACAATGCCAGCGCACTCCCCTCACTGGATGTAGTATCGTCCCACGTAAATAATCCCTCAACCACGATGGTATAAGAACCATTTTTTAAATATTGCTCGTATAGAAGTTCCGTGTTTTGATGAGCCAGGCGATGCTCTTCTTGTGTTACTTCCTCCCACGAACGACCGATGAGATGAAAGCCCCAACGCAGTTTATCTTGTTCTATAAGAACAACTG
>CAYWOA010000007.1:0-19758 GCA_964459795.1 uncultured Candidatus Saccharibacteria bacterium
GGACTGCAGTGCAGAACTCCACGGGAGATGTTGCAAAGGTCTTGAACTAATTACGTACTTGCGTCCTGAATTAACACTCAAAACGCAATTTGAATACGCTTGAAAAGCCATGGGGTCTCCAAGTAATCCGTTGTTTGCAAATAACAATAATAACATAACCAGGGTGGCAAGAGAAAATACTTCCGGCTTGGGATCCACCTATGTGATTTGTTCGCCTAGGGCTAGACTGCCCACCCCGCCGTGCACCATGAGAAATTTGCCCCGCGGGGAACGTGCGGCATCATGCGCGTAGCCATGCTGCTCAAAGAATCTCACGCCATCTGGTGTGCGTGTAATAGCGTCGACTTGTCTTCCGAGATGCCTGCCGGCCACGGTCGCCACATCTGCCAAGTCATGGCCGACATGATGCGATCGCATTTCCTGCGCAACCCACAAACTACTCACGCGAAGTGTTGCGCCCGTATCTACTAACCTGACATGCCCGACCAGCGTACTCTCAGCCGCAAGCACGAACCAGCCAAGGCCCGTTTTTAGCTTTTCAGAATCAATATAGTTCATTGTACCGAAAGTCTCGGCCTCGTAGTTGATGTATGCAGCAGCAGTTTCCGCCAGCTCATTTAACCGCACATTGTCGAATGCGGCGTATGGAGCAATGGTCATCTCTGGGGCAGGCAGATGCATCAGTCAAGGAAGAGGGCCTTCCGCCCGTTTACCGTCGCGATAGCTGCAAGGATATCCATGTCGTATGTATGTGTCGCTTCAAGCAGTATACGCAGCTCGGTCCATAAGTCCCCATCGCTATATGGCTTGTAGATGTCCGCGATGTCATCGGTGCCGAGTGCTACTCGTACGCCTGCGGGCACCATTTCATCTATCGCCGTAACCGAGTTGTGGGACGGCGCGAGCACCTCGCTTCGCTGGCTGTCTATCCACGCGGATGGGCAGGCGATGACGGTGATGTCTTGGTCGACGAGTTTTTTGTAGACTTTTTCACGGTAGTCTTTGGGTTGAGCAGACAGAGATATACTGTGCACTGCTGCAACTTTTCCCTTGTAGCCATATGCTTTTGTTTTATCCGCGAGGAGCTCGGTGTCACGCTGCTGTGGGTCGTTATATTGATCAACGTGTACGTGCAGCGGCTTACCGTGTTTTTTGGCAGTCGTAAATAGGACGTCTAGGTGCTCTTCCTTACGATCAACACCAAGTTTCACTTTACTGTCACGTTCGGGCAAACCACCAATGATGTCAACAAAGCTAGCGGCTTCCTCGAACCATTTGCGCTCTGTTTTGTCCATGAGCCCCTTTATGGGCTGATGGATGAATTTTATTTCTATCTGGCCCTTATATTTTGCCTTTACAATGTCCGCGGCCTTGAGATTTTTGTCCTCGACAATGCTATCGCAGTCTATGAACGACCCGATAGCTTGTACGCCCTGTGCAAGCTGATTTTCGACTACTTGAGACATATGTTCTACTATCTTTTCGACGCTCACTTTGGCTTTAAACTCATCCGGGTGGTCCCACTTCATATGCAATGGATCGCTTGTTTTGCCCCAGTTTTCCCAGTTGATGATATAGCTACGGTCGATGTGCGTGTGAGCATTTACCCAGCCGCCACCTTCCTTGATGCGCCGCAGAAGCAGGTGTTTGGGATCGATTTGCTGCCAAGCCGCCTTTGCCACTAACGGACCCTCGCGTGGGTAATTTTGTTTATCATGTCCTTCGCGACTGCCACCGATGTCACGAGCGGAGTGTTGGTACGCACCGCCATCTCGCGGATGACGCCGCCATCACCCTTTTCTTTGTTCGCCGTATCGCGGGCGTCATTGGTCGGGATGTTGATGATGAGGTCGAAGCGACGAGCATCGAGCAGGTCGCGCAGGTTTGGTTTGAGCTCTGGAGTACTGATCTTATTCACTAGTATGGCGTCGATGCCGTGGCCGCGAAGGAATTTATACGTTTTATAGGTGCCATAGATGCGGTAGCCCATGTCGTGGAGTTGCTTCATTTCAGGCAGAAGTTTGAGCTTATGCGCGCGTGTGCCGACCGAGAGCAGCGCGGTGCGCTGCCGGGTCTGAGCAAGCTTCATTTGCAGGGTATAGTGCTCGATGAAGCCAGCCGAGGAGTTCTGGTTAAATAGGTTGCCGTCAGCCATGAAGGTAGCGAGTTTCTCGTCGAAGACAGTGTTGGGCGTCTCGACAGCGACAGCATCGACATTACCGCGGTAGAGCCGCAGGGTGACGGTGCCGGTAATCTTATCGTTCACTTTATCAATGTAGGCGTTGAGGTCATCCATAAGTGGTTCGAACCACAGCGCACCGTAGCAGAGGTAGGCCCACTTTTCATCGACGATAGATTTGAATTCGTTCTCGAGGCGAGTTGAGGTGTAGCGCTCGAGCTGTTTGTGCGCGGTGATGATAGTCTCGGCCGCCGGCGCTTCGTAAATACCCCTGACTTTCAACCCGATAATCCGGTCTTCGAGCAGGTGCGTGATACCAACGCCATGCTTCGCTGCACGGTCGTTGAGATGCGCGATGATGTCAGCCAGTTTCATCTGTTTGGTATCGACGGCGATCGGCAAACCCTTTTCGAACTCAATATTGATGAGCTCCGGCTCGGCCTTGGCCTTTTCGGGCAGCGTACAAACCTGCAGGATGTTCTCAAGCGGCGGAATGAGTGCCGGATTTTCAATCTCGCCGCCCTCACCAGTTACGCCCCACATGTTGTCGTCGTAGCTGTACGGCTTTTCCTTGGTCTGTTTAACCGGGATGCCATGCTTTTTGCAGTAGTCGAGCTGCTCATCGCGGCCCATGCCCCATTCACGCACTGGCGCGATGACCTTGATGTCTGGGTTCATGGCCAGCGCCGAGCCCTCGATGCGTACTTGGTCGTTACCCTTACCCGTTGCCCCGTGGGCAATAGCATCGGCACCTTCTTGGGCGGCGACCTTTACAGCCCACTTGGCGAGCAGTGGCCGGCCAAGCGGGGTCGACAAGTAGTAGTTACCCTGGTACATACCATTTGCTTTGATGCCCTTCGCGATATACTCCTCGGCGAACTCGTCCCGAGCATCGACGACGACAGCTTTAACTGCCCCGAGCTTGAGCGCTTTCTTCCTGATTTCTTCGAGGTCATCGGTTTGCTGACCAATGTCGACAGTCAGTGCAACGACTTCGGCCTTATAGGCTTCCTGAATCCATTTCACCATGGTCGACGTATCGAGACCGCCGGAATAGAGCAGCACGACTTTCTTCACTTCGCCCTTGCGGCCTTCGTGAGAAGCTACTTTGATATACGCATTATTTTTGCCCTTGAGTGCCATCTTGCTCCCTTCGGGAGGGCCTAGCCCTCCTTATACTTTCGAACTAAATTTGAAAGTATTCTCCTCCTGCCCTAAAGTCGGCGCTTACGCACCGGTTCGCTCCGTTCATTTGAGATTGTGTGAACAATTATTAGGCAAGTTGAGGTTACATTTACTTATTTTGACGTACGTTTTGGAGAAAATCCTCACAAATCTGCACAAAAGTGTACTCGCTACCGAAGATAGTGTCAAGGCTGGGTGCGGCAGTTGAGCTATGTAAAATGTACCCCTGCTTTAGCTAGCTACGGAGCCGGAGCCTGGCGGCTATGCTCTTCGAGCCATGCGGCGATGCTCGGCACATCCAGTCGCTCCACCGCAATTCGTACAGCGAAGTCCTCAAGCTCCTTAGGTGTGGCCGTAAGCCGCAGACCATTCCGCATAAGAAATATACCGCAGACTGTTACTGCGGTACGTTTATTACCATCTGCGAATGGGTGATCCCCGATGATATTGCGAAAATACACTGCAGCTTTCTCGTGCAAATTTGGGTACTGCTCCTGCCCAAAAACGTTTTGGCGGGGCGCCTCTACGACTGATTTGAGCCGACTTTCGTCCCGAGTACCGTGGCTACCGCCAAAGTCTTCCACCACCTGAAAGTGGAGACGTAATATCTCTTCGAGTGTCAGGTATTGCATCTAGCGATCTGCAAGATTATTGAGCGTTTGCCCGTACTCCGCCACAAATTTATCGTATTCCTGCATGAGCTTCGCGTGCTTTGGCGTCTTGACTGGTTCAAGCGTCACATGCACTTCATCACCGACAGCAAGACCTAGCTCTTCAAGCTGCTTTTTGGGGATGGTGACACCGGCACTAGAGCCAATACGTATAACTTTCTGTGTCATACCGTTCATTATAACAAAGTTATAATGTTTTGTCTAGGTTTTACTCTCGATGGAGAGCTCCTTGAGCTGAGCGCCGTCAACGAGGCCTGGGGAGTTCATCATGACATCGAGACCACTGCCGTTTTTGGGGAAGGCGACTATTTCGCGGATGTTTTCCTCGCCCATCAGGACCATGAAGAGCCGATCGACGCCGAAAGCGCAGCCCGCGTGCGGCGGCGCACCGTATTTGAACGCGCCGAGCATGGCCCCAAACTTTTCTTCGACGTATTCGGGCGTGAAGCCGAGCAGACCAAAAACTTTGTACAGGACTTCGGGGTTATGATTACGTACGCCGCCGCTGCAGACTTCGTAGCCATTCGCGACCATGTCGTACTGATCGGCCAAAATCTCGAGCTTGTTCTCGGTATGATCGAGTGCATGCGCGCCGCCTTTTGGCATGCTAAATGGGTTGTGGCCAAAATCCATCTTGCCAGTCTTTTCATCCAGCTCATAGAATGGGAAATCGATTATCCAGCAGAGCGCCACCACATTTGGATCTTTCAGATTAAAGTGCGTGGCAAATTCATTGCGCAGGCGACCGAGTACCTTGTTGACCGTGCGGCGCGCGTCGGCACCGAAGAAAACTGCATCGCCGTCCCCTGCGCTGCAGCGATTTTTGATCTCGGCTAGCTCTGTTTCGCTCATAAATTTCGCGATAGGCGACTGCACTTCACCGTCTTTATACGTCAGATACGCCAGGCCGCCGGCGCCTTCGCTTTTGGCGACGTTGGTGAAACCATCTATCTGTGACCGGGTGAAGCTGGCCCCGTCTTTCACGCATATAGCTTTCACTACACCCCCGTTTGTAATAGCACCCTTAAACACCCCGAACTCAGAGTTTCTAAAAACATCGCTCAGCTCAACCAGCTCCATACCAAAGCGGAGATCAGGTTTATCACTGCCGTATTTCTCCATCGCCTTGGTGTACGAGATACGTGGGATGTCATCACCAAATTGCAGTTTCTTACCGGCGAACTCGGTCACCAAGTCCCTGATGAGCGAGTCGAATGTGCTGCGTACTTCCTCCCCGTCCTCGACGAACCCCATCTCGGCATCGAGCTGATAGAACTCGCCGTACAGACGATCGGCACGTGGGTCTTCATCGCGGAAACAGGCCGCCAGCTGGTAGTAGCGCGGCAAACCACCGACCATCAGCAGCTGTTTGAATTGCTGCGGGGCCTGGGGTAACGCATAGAACTTGCCCGGGTGGATACGTGACGGGATGAGAAAATCGCGGGCGCCCTCGGGGCTACTATTCGCGAGAACTGGTGTGGCTACCTCGGTGAAATCATTCGACTCCATATAGCGGCGCATGTAGCTGTAGTATTCGGCGCGCCTTTTCAGCATGTGCTGCATCTTGGGCCGTCGCAAATCCAGGTAGCGGTAGCGCAGACGCAGTTCTTCATTTGCCTGAGCTTCGGCGAATGGCTGGATAGGCAGCGTCTCGGCTCGGTTCAGAATTCGGATATCGGCGACTTTCAGCTCGACGTTTCCCGTCTCGAGGTTCGGGTTGCGCAGACTTTCATTGCGCTCGTGAACCGTGCCGGTGGCAGCAATAACAAATTCGTCGCGGAGCTCCTCGGCCAGTTTAAATGCCTCGGCGGTGTCGGGATTAATAACAAGCTGCAACAAACCGGTATGATCCCGCAGGTCGATAAAGATGAGGCCGCCATGGTCGCGCCGGGATTGCACCCAGCCCATGACCGTGATGTCCTGGCCGACCTTTTGGATAGATTCAGTTGCAAGTGTTCGCATGGTGTTTCCTCTGCAGTGGTTTATGTATGGCTGCAAATGGGTCGATGACGCAGCGGCCCCGGCCAGGCTAGCTGCCGACCCGTTGATTCATATTCAGCTGAACCGCCACGTGTATCATCGCTGTCATTTTACCACTTCTGTGGCCGGCTCGGTAGCAGCCGGCTCGGCGTGCTGAGCGGCATGTTTCTCATGGTCTTTCTTGGCCGCGGCCGCAGCGGCAGCACGGAGGTCATCGTACTGGTCGAATTCGTCGACAATGAGCTTGCCGATGACTTGCTCTAGCACGTCTTCGATGGTGATGATACCGACGTATTCTTCAAACCTATTCACGACGATGAAAAGATGCTGTTTGGTTTTAATGAACGCTTGCAGTGTCTGGTACAGCGTGAAGTCTTCGCTGACGTAGACGAGTTTTCGCCGCATGATACCCTCGACTGGCTTGGTCTTTTTGGTCGCTACCAGATCATGAAGGTACAAAACACCGACCAAGTTATCCTTTTTGCCGTCGTAGACTGGGAATCGGCTGTGCCCGCTGGCATGGAGCTCATCCATCAGCACCGGACCAACCAGGTCGGCAGCAGAGACTGACTTGACAACCCGTTTTGGGACCAGCGCGTCTATCACCATTTTGTCACCGAACGTCAGGGCATGCGTGAGAAGATCAATTTCACCGTGCGAGATGCGATTATCTGGCTGATATTTCTGCTGCTCGAGAAGCTGCACGAGGTCTTCTTTCTCATACAAGCCGCTGTGAACACGCATTGGGAATAAACGTCGGAGAAAGCGAGCCAGGTGGCCGACAACTGGGTGCAGTCGCTCCACGAACCAAGCAAGCCCCGGGGAGAGCCGGGCTGCGAGCCATAACGAGGCTGCATTCGCGCGGCCCTTGCCGTTGATAATAAGGGCACCGATGATACCGAGCAAGACCAGAATGAGAAGCGTATACCAACCCCCAAGCGCATACATAGACAACGTGAGAGCACCGTAAAGACTCAGCAGTCCGAGCCCAATGACAACGACTTTTGTGGGTAGCCCGAACGAGGCGGAGCGATAGAGCAGCACAGCAACGTCGTCACCTCGACGAGCACGCCGTTTGAGCTCTCTCGGCGCAATGTGAGTAAGGGCGCTGTAGAGCGCAGCAAATATCATCGCAAGGAGCGCACAGATGATAGCGAGCATGAGCGAAACCATATGAGGAATTATACGCCATACCCACGCAGGCGGCACGGAGCGATTGCATAGTCATAGCCAGCGTTGCCGCGCAGAAGAATGCACTGTGTGCTACCATAGTACATAACTAGTTTCGGAGGAGATAGTACAGATGGACAAACGCTTTTGGGCAATTATCGGCATTATTGTCGTCGGATTTGGCGGAGTGCTACTTATCAACAATTTGCACAAAGACTCATCGACCGTGGCCGCCACCAACCATGTCAAGGGCAATTTGCAGAGCAACGTGGTACTGCTGGAGTACGGTGATTATCAGTGCTCGGCATGTGGGCAGTTCTTCCCCGTCGTGCAGCAAATCCAGGAGAAATACGCCGACAAGGTAAAGTTTCAGTTCCGCAACTTACCGCTCGTCTCGCTTCACCCGAATGCGTTTGCGGCTGCCCGCGCCGCCGAAGCGGCCGACCTCCAAGGCAAGTTCTGGGAAATGCATGACAAGCTCTACGAGAACCAAGATTCCAGCGGCACAACCGGCTGGGTTGTGAGTAAAGATCCGCTTAATGATTATTTCGTGGGATATGCTCGGCAGCTCGGGATCAATACCGACACCTTTAAAAAGGATTTTGCCAGCCAGAAAGTCAATGACCGCATCAATGCCGACATGGATGCCTTTGCCGCAACCGGTGCGAAACAAGCCACACCGACCTTTTTCCTGAACGGCAAACAAATCGACAACAGCAACCTGCTTGACAGTAGCGGCGCGCCAAGCGTCGACGCATTCAGCAAAGTCATCGACGCAGCGCTCGCCAAACAGCAGTAGTACGTGCGCTTCGGCACGAAAAGTAACCTGGCACCACCGGTGAGAATGGTCTAGTAATGTATGTACTGCTGCCAGCCTGGTCGGCGGACACGCACCCGCACTAGTCCTGGTGAACCGTGCGTCATTCTAATTGGTATAGGCATAGCTACCCCCTATCGCTATCCGCCCGCGGTCTCGCAGCCACTACGCAAATAGGTTTTATGTTTTTGATTTTGAAATTTTTGTCTCTACTTGCGCGTCTAATGGCGCAAAAGATCGTGCCATTACTATAGCAACCTGCTCGTGCTTTCGTCAATCTGTTTGCCGTCGTGGTTTTCGCAATGATTTATCGGTGATTACAGGTACAGCCACTCCTGCGCCGCGTAGTCGTGAACGCTTCTGAGTAAGCCGCGGACACCGCGCCGCTCACGAATGGCGCGGCGAATACTGCTGGAACTAATATGCGGAGCGTGACTGTCGACGATAGTTACATCTTGTGGGGCAATCGGCAACGCTGCAACTGCCTGTTCGACTACGCGGCGAGATTCATTCTGGCGCCGACCAATGCACAGTTCGCAGCCACGCAGTAGCCGCTCTATATGTGGCCAGGAGGACATGCCGAGGAGAACATCGGAACCGCAGATAAAAACAAGCGTAGCATGCGTAAAACGCCGCTGTAAACGAGGTAATGTATGGGCCACAGAGAACACTTTGTCTTCATTCTCGAGAACAGCTAACTGCGGATATGGCCGAGTGGCGCGCCGCACCATGGCAACGCGGTGAGCATAGTGCGTCACATGCTGTTTGCTACGTGGACTCCGTTCCGGCATCATATAGAGCCGGTTGAGTTTTGCCGCCTGAACAGCCTGCAGTGCGAATGCAATGTGGCCCGAGTGCACTGGATCGAATGTCCCCGAATAAATCCCTATCCGAGTCCCCTTACCTGGATTCTTAGCGTTCAAGAGGCGCTCCCTCGCAGCATTTGGTGATGTTCTTGCACGCCGGACAGGCGAAATGCCCGTGCACCGGCTCAATGGGGTAGTACCCACAAACCTCGCAAAAGAATTCGGGAGCACGCTCCTTCACCATCTCTTTGTACGGGTCGTATTCTTCCTCCATCCCCACAGTCTACTGGTTTTTCCGGTCTTGAGCCATCACTGGCGCGGCGCCTGGGCCGACCTAGGCTGCTTGCTTCTTGGCGTTTTCACTAAACATGATGCCCCGTAGCGTGAGTGAGCCGGCTGCTTTCTTCACTTTGGGGGCGGCTCGAGAGATTGTCCCTTTTGTTGGATCTCGACCGGCGTCGAACTCTGCCTGACAGTGGCGACACACGCTGCATGGCCCGACTTCTGTTTGACCAGGGCGGGACGAGCATTTCTCAACCGCGCATACGCCTTTCTTCCACTTCCAGTTCGATTTGTCCTCCCCGGAAGATTCTTTGTACGGAGATGCCTGCTCGCCGACGCCACTGATATATTCAGACCCAGGTGCTGCAAGATCACCATCTTTCGTACCAAACATATTTGTCGTACTACCGGCACATCCCCCGCCGGTACGTATATTTTGCCTTACCACAACCCGTGCCAAATTCATTTGAGCTGCATGAATTTGCTCAGCCGATGCACCATTTGCACGCATCAGGTCAAACTCGCTATCTTGCTCGACAATCTTCATTCGGATAGCTTCAGTAACAGCAGAGATGGCTCGTTCATTGCCGGTCACGACAGCAATCCTACCTTCGAGTTCGCGCCGGATACTCCGTTCAAGCACTCCGGCAAGTTCTCGCGTCATGAGGTACTCTGTATCACCCACCTCATGACGCTGAATAACCTCGAGGGCTTCCTCGTTCCAGTCGTGCTGGAATGACGCGATACGGCGCCGAACTTCGTGCGACGCTTTGCCTGATTTGAGGCTCCGGGCAAGTTCAATGTCGAAGCTCGACCACTCCTCGGCTTTGCTCCTGGCCTGCTCGGCGTAGAAGCTCTGATCGCCGCGAAAAGCTTCGAGCTGATGACGCACACTTTCACGCGCTCCTACGTCTTGGATATAAGGCAACACCGCTTCGACAAGCGTGACTGGCCCCTCCGGGAGTCTCGCCTCTGGCAAATCGAGTTGATCGAATAATTCCATGACGGAAAGCGCGGATTCTTTGTCCCGCACAGTAAAGCTGCGTCCGAATACATTCGCTTCGTCTGCCAGCATGGCCGTCCAGGCGCTGAGTGGAATATCTCGAACGAGAAGAGACTGCATTTTGCGGCCAATCACTTCCCCTTTGGCGTCGGTGATAACATAAGAGACGCGGAGCGAGTCATCCTCGTGCAGATGCTCTGCTCTGGCGATGGCCGTAGAGGCATCGACGATGGACATTTTCGGAGAAATAAATACCTTTGCGATGCCTGGCCTGAGATTTTCCTGTGCGTCAGCAGCCTCTCTGACCTCGATGTCAACACGCTCGCGAGCTTCGGGTGAAAAGTGAAATTCATAGCCACTCTCGGCTAGCTCGATGGCTGTCTTACCGAGCCAGGTGATGACGCGCCCCTGTCTGCCGGTCTCATCCTGTCTGTATTCAATTCTGTGATGTGTCGTTGTTACCGCAGCGGGAATGGCAGCTTCACACAGTGCCGTCGCTTTATTCTGGATGTCGTCCTGGAGCACTCTTTCCACCAGCCGACCGTGCAGGTTCAGCTGAACCAAGAGGTTATCGACATCGCCAAGAAGCCTGGCTTCAGCCAGTTCTGGATCGATAATCTGTCCTTCGCCATGTTTCGGCGCATGCTCGTACATAAAAATACCCCGGCGTTTCCGAGGAGTAAGGCTGCGACGCACCGCTAGCACGTAACTACAAAGTCGCTTCTGCTCGGAAGACTTTACGTCGTGTCTGGCTTCCGTGAAAATCCAACATTTTCACAGTTACAGTTGCGGCACAGCCGAGGATTTTCACCTCGTTCCGACTTCTGTTTGTTAATCTATAAGAGACTGTCTAGAGTCTAGCATGGCTGTCGAGGCACTAGATATGGTAATTTTTACTCTACCCTCGTTTGCTTTTTGAAGGACGCAGACAAACAACTCAGCATGCACGGCGGCCGGGATTACTTGAATCTTAGGCTTGAGAGAATGTCGTACAGTACCGTATAGTCTGGAGAAATATTGTTGTCAGTGTAGAGGATAAGGTACTGGTGTGTCCCATGTACCGGACCAGTACCGTTAAAGTGGTTGAGCCCGTCCTTCGAAATTGTCCCGACGAGCGCCCGAGCAAAATTGGCCATGTCGCACGAGAAATCTATTCCCTGCCACTTAGCGGGTGCTAGTCCGGTCTGTGGATTCTTCTTGCTGCCATCGGTATAAGTCGTGCAGTTATCTGAAACGACATCATGTATCACTCCATCGCCAGATCCGTTCACCACGATGGCCTTATTTAGCCCCAGATTGTTTGGTTGACCGTCAATGTATAGATCCATAAGTCGTGCCTGACCGGCCGCGCTGCGGAATGAGTACCTGGCGACTACCGAAGCATTCGCCACACCTATTTCTTGCCAGCCAGCCGGTAGCTGAAGTGTGAAATACTGTTTGCTGACTGTAATCTTTTTCGAACTTTCGGCATTGTATGCTTTACTCACCGGTGGCGAGTTGCGGACCTGCTGCTTGGGGCTAATCCGTAAGTGTACAAGTCCGTAGATACTCCCGACCACGACTAGCAGAGCAATAGCTATGAGTAGTCGGCGGCGAGCCCGCTTGTGCCGGTGTATTCGTCGATCTACGCGGTACATGCTTATGCCTTTCTGGCCTTACTATAGCATTACTTCGGCAGATTCGCACGAAGCCTGCCCAAGCGAGCGATGAAGCTCTGCGAAGCACCGTCCAGCCCGAGTACTCGCATGGCCGCCAGGACTGTGGCAATATCGTCTACCTGCTGCTGTGAAGGACTGGCTGCAGACACCGCATCGGCGAAGAGTTTTTCCACTTTGGCAACAAGCCACTTTTCTTCGGCGACAGATACTTGATTGGTCAGTATAGGACCTTCTACTGAGGTGCCGATCGGGTTCACAACCTCCAGGGAGCGAGCACTGTGATCACGCTTGACGAGATGACCTCGCTGAATGAGGTTGTTGACATGTGCGGCAACCGTTGCGACCGACGCATACTGAAGCCCATTCATGATCTCTCGGTAGCTCGGGCTGTAGCCATGCTCGGCGATGAACTGCTCGATGAAGGCAAGTAGCTCCTTCTGCTTTTTGGTTGGACGTATATTGTGAGGCTCGTTAACAGCCGACGTTTGCTTTTCGTTCATATTCTCATGATACTCCTCTCTCAGCCCGGCAGCCATCCCCCGCACGTGCGACACTTTTGTAACGATCGTTACAAAAGTGTAGTGTCAGGAGCGAGCAACGGGAGGCCCGGTGCTTGCAACAAAGCCACTTCCAAATAGTGAAAAAGGCCGTCAAAACCCAGAAAACCAATGAGCGGCGAAGATGATGCTGCCAAAGTTATGAAGTTATACAGCGTAAAATAGATGAAATCCTGCCGCGTAGGTCCGAGGCCCATTAAGTTATGGCCTTTTTCTCCTGCTGGTGGTGACTGCGAGCGGCGCCGATGCGGCCAGGGCCACACCGACCAGGCCCCACCAGATGTATGCGAGGGTCGGATCCGTCCAGGCGTAGGAGAACAGATTAATGACGATAAGAGCTACAAGTGTTACGAACAGACCACGCCCAAGCGGCGATGGGTCGCGGCGCAGCATGGCCCCGAGCATGATGAGTATGGCGCAGAAGAGTCCCAGCCCGATGACGCCAAGTTCTTGGCCAACATTTAGGAAATAGTTTTCGCTGTTACGCGGTAAAGCTGCGTGGTTATAGACTGAGGCCGGGCCAGCTGTTCCCGGCCCGCGGCCGATGGGCTCATGAACCACATCGCGCACACTCTGGCGCACCGCTGCCAGGTGACCACTGTTCGATGTTTCCGGCGCTGACGACTGGGTGGTATCGACATGCAAAATGGCGTTTTGGATGCCGCCGTTGTGACGAAAGATGAAAACAAGAGCCGTCGCCAGCACGAGCACCACCGATACGCTGATGATGAGTGGTTTTAGTTTCTTGCGGTCAAGGAGGCTTAGAGCAGCAGCGCAGCTAGCGATAAGCCCGAGCCAGGCGCTCCGGGAGAATGTCACAAGTAGTGCCAAAAATGAAGCGGTAATAAGCCCCAACTTGCGCCCGAGGGGCAGCACGGCAAAAGCAGCCAGGCCAATCCCGGCAACCAAGTAAGCACCAAGTGGATTCGGTCCGCGGAGGAATGATTGCGCGCGGATAGTTTCGGTATCTTGGTTAATGGTCTGGATTGGAGCAATGGTCGTGAGCTTATCGTAGCCAAAGTGAGCCAGAAAATTTACCGGCAGCAGGAAAAACTGCAACAGTGCAAAAGTCGCAACGATGGCTAGCGGGATAAACGTCAGCTTCTGCCAGTGAGATTGTAGCCAGTCTGAACGACTAGCGATAATCCAGACAACGACGAACCAGACCAAAAACCGCATGTTTAGTAACAGCCCGTATGCCAGCGCCTTGAGACTGACATCGCCGCGCCAGTAAGAAGCTAGTCCAAGTAGAACCGTGAGCGCAAGGTAGGCCGCGACGATTTGGATGAGGCGACTACTCTGGACCGCTCGTCGCAGCGAAGTATCCTGCTTGACACTAATAATCACCCACACGGTCAGCACAAGCAAAATGATCTCGGGCCACAGCCGAAGCAGCGTGTAGTGACCAAATAGACTCGAAGCCCAAACCGTCAGGAAGGCATGAAACGGCACAGTCGCCAGCACGACGGCGATAAGGTAGCTCGGTAATCTAGCCCTGAGGCGATGGTAGGCAGTCATAAGTGCTACAATTTAGTGTACATGAAGAGCAATGCATCGCTGGCCTACAATTTCTTCTTGGTGCTGGGCGATTTGTTTACTGTGGTGGTCAGCTTCATGGCCGCCTTCGCCATCCGAGCAGCCAGTCCCACCGCGGTTGCCCACCCCATGGCAGCAGCCACGTACACGTTCATGGTAGTTGCTTTGCTGCCATTTTGGATTCTCATCTTTAGCCTGCTCGGCCTCTATAATGCCTCCATTTACGAACGCCGCTTTGTCGAGGCGGGGCGGCTACTTATCGGGTCTTTCGTCGGGCTGCTCGCCATGGTGTTTTGGGATTATATGAGCCTGGAGCCGATTTTCCCTGCTAAACTAGTCCCTGTTTATGGTTTCGTGCTATGTTTTCTGCTCCTGCTTTTTATACGGAATCTCATCCGTTTTGGGCGCACTGTCATGTTCAACTACGGCATTGGTCTGAACCGCATCATCATCGTCGGCAATACGCCGGTGACAAAAGAGCTCGTCGAGTCACTTTCCGACACCAGAAAGACTGGCTACCAGGTGCTCGCCGTGATTGGCTACCGTAGACAGCTGCCGGAAGGTGTTCAGACATTCGCAAACTTTGAGCAGTTCCTGGCCAGCACGCCGGAAGACCTCCACGGCATTGTCCAGACCGAACTGTATCCGAACGAAGAGCGCAATACCGAGATTCTCACCTACGCCCAGGAACACCATGTCAGCTACCGTTTTGTGCCGGGTAACAGTGAGCTGTTTGTCGGTAATATCGATGTCGACTTGTTCCGCAATGCAATTCCGGTCATCCATGTCCATCACACCGCGCTGTTTGGCTGGGGAAGAATTTTGAAGCGCCTGACCGATATAATCTTGGGGCTTCTCCTGCTTGTGCTCAGCCTGCCGTTCTGGCTCGTAAGCATTTTTCTCATCAAACTATCTGACCCGCGCGGACCGATTTTTTATAAGGCACAGCGGATGAGCCGGTTTGGCAACAAAGTGTATGTCTACAAATTCCGCACCATGAGACGGGCATACAACAACCTGTCACCCGAAGCCGGCTTCGCCAAGATGGGCCGACCGGACCTCATTACCGCATACCGAAAAAACGGCGACCAACTGGCCGATGATCCGCGCGTGAGCCGGGTCGGCAAGTTCCTGCGCACCACGAGCATCGACGAACTGCCGCAGCTCTGGAATGTCATCCACGGTGAAATCAGCCTCGTCGGGCCGCGGCCACTCGACATTCATGAGATTGAGCGCTACGACAAAAAGAACCTCATCCTAAGCGTAAAATCTGGCCTAACAGGCTTGGCGGCGGTGTCTGGCAGGCGTGATATCCCGTTTGAAGAACGCCGCAAACTTGACCTGTATTACGTGCAGAACTGGAGTTTTTGGCTCGACATGGTTATCGTACTCAAAACGATTCGCGTGGTGCTCTCACGCATCGGAGCAAAATAATGGCAGGCGGCATGCATTACTCATTTTTCATTAGGCATTTATCAATTATTTAATCTATGACCATTTACCAAGATAAATTAGTGGCACTCGAGCAAAGAACAGTTGATTTCAGTGTGTCAGTCGTTTCGATCTGTCGTCCGCTCATGAAAGATCCTGCGCTAAAATCGATAGGTCAGCAACTAATTCGGTCTGCCACTAGTATCGGCGCAAACTACAGCGAAGCAAACAATGCGAGTTCAAAATCTGACTTTCGTAACAAAATATACATAGCAAAAAAAGAAGCTAATGAAACCCGCTACTGGCTCAAGGTTCTATCCGAGCTGGAAACGGGTACTGACTACACGGCGTTGCAGCAAGAGGCCCTGGAGCTCAATCTGATCTTTCAGAAAATAACTTCAACCATGAAATCTGGCAATGAAAAATAATTCGACTAATGCGAAGTGGAAAATGGAAAATGGGAGCGAGAAGCTCCGCGTTGCAATTGTCCATGACTGGCTGGTCGGCGGCGGTGCCGAGCTCGTCGTCGAGCAACTGCATGAACTGTTTCCGGATGCCCCCGTCTACACCTCGTATGCGACAAAGGAGTGGCGCAAGCGCCTGGACGGCAAGGTAAAAACCGGTTGGCTACAGCCCCTCGGCCGGCTTCGCAAATTCATCCCATTCTTGCGCATCATGTGGTTTACGAACCTGAAGTTGAACGGCTATGACCTCGTCATCTCAAGCAGCGGCGCCGAGGCGAAGGGCATCAAAGTCCCGGCAGGAACTGTGCATATCAATTACTGCCACGCCCCAACCCACTACTACTGGAGCCGCTACGACGAATACATGAAGCGGCCAGGCTTTGGCATCCTCGACCCACTTGCCCGCTTCGGCCTGTGGCTACTCGTCGGTCCGCTGCGACGCTGGGATCTCAAAGCCGCCCAAAGGCCAGACTACATGATTGCCAATTCGACCCACATTCAGGCAGAGATACAGAAATACTATGGCCGGGAAAGCACCGTTATTTTCCCGCCGGTGTATTTCGAGCGTTTCCAGAAGTTTACCCACCGCAAAACCAAGCGACGCGGCTATCTAATCTCCGGCCGTCAGACCCCGTACAAACGGTTCGACCTCGCCGTGATAGCCTGCACGAAACTCGGTTTCCCGCTCACCGTGATTGGTGATGGACCAGACAACAAACGCCTACGGGGGCTCGCTGGCAATACAGTAACTTTTCTCGGGCGCGTGTCCGACGAGGTGCTCGAACAAGAATTTGCCGCCGCCGAGGCACTTATTTTCCCGGGGCTAGAAGATTTCGGCATTACCGCGATAGAGGCAATGGCATCCGGCATGCCAGTCATCGGTTTTCACGGTGGTGGCGCGCTTGACTACATTAAACCAGGCGTTACTGGAGCGTTTTTCGACGCTCAATCGGCTGCATCGCTCACTCACTCGCTGCGAGAATTTGACGGCGGTAGCTACAGCAGCGCCGCCATCTGCGCCTACGCGCAGAAATTTTCCAAAGAGAAGTTTCGTAGCCACATAAAGCAGTACATCAGCCACTGCCTCGCCAAAGACAGGTAAGCAATAGCGTAAGTAACGGTAACAAATAATTGTCGCCGTGAACGCTTGCAGGCAATCGACTGTTGGGCGCACACTGTAAGCTACACCTCACTAACTGATAAGGAGGCAACGCGGTATGTGCGGCATTGTTGGTTATATCGGTTCTGAAGACACGGGCGTCTCGGTCGTCCTCGCTGGGCTACAAGCGCTCGAATATCGGGGGTACGACTCAGCAGGTATCGCCTATGCGAATAAAAAAGATGTCGTAGTCACAAAACAAACCGGGCGGGTACAGTCACTGGTCGATCTACTGAGCGCGCCGCAGCCGCAAAGCAACACCGCCATTGGGCACACCCGCTGGGCGACACACGGCACGCCGACCAATGCGAATGCTCACCCCCATTTTAATGCCGATCGAACAATACTAGTCGTACATAATGGCATCATCGAAAACTATACGCAGCTGCGCGAAACGCTCCAGCGCCAAGGTTATAAGTTTGTCACCGAGACCGATACCGAGGTCATCCCGCATTTGCTCGACTATTACGCCAAGCAGACCGCGAATTTCAAAGAAGCGTTCACCCACACGCTGGCGCAGCTTCGCGGCGCCTATGGGCTGCTCGTCATGACAACGCACGACCCGGACCACCTGTACGCCGCGAGGCTTGGCAGCCCGCTCGTCATGGGCATGACGGACAGCGGCGCAGTTATTATCGCCTCCGATCCAGCAGCCCTTATCTCGCACACCAAGAAAGTTATCTACCTGAATGATTACGAGTACGTCGTCGCTGCGAGAAACGGCAGCTACAAACTGCACGACTTCAAGCACGACAAACCCATTGTGCGCAAATCGGAAACACTCGACTACGACGCAGCCGAAGCCATGCTCGGTGACTACCCACACTTTATGCTCAAGGAGATTTTCGAAGCACCGCAAACCATTCGCTCGGCAACGCTCGGACGCATCAAACCGGAAAGTGGCATCGTAAAACTTGGCGGTCTGGAGAGCGTCAGGGAGCAGCTGAAATATATTGATCGCATTGTTATCGTCGCCTGCGGCACCTCGTACTACGCCGGTCTTGTCGGCGAGTACCTCATAGAAGAGATTGCCGGTATCCCGGTGGAGGTTCAGTACGCCAGCGAGTTCAAATACCGCGATGAGCCGTTTTCGCGCAGCACCGCCCTGCTGGCAATCTCACAGTCCGGCGAAACGGCCGACACTATCGCTGCGCTGAAGAAAGTTGAGGATTACGGCGTCCTGCGCCTCGGCGTCGTCAATGTGGTGGGCAGCACCATTGCCCGTATGACAGACGCCGGGGTGTACTGCCATGCTGGGCCGGAGCAAGCCGTCGCCAGTACCAAAGCGTTCATTGCTCAGGTGACCGTCCTGGCGCTGCTGGCGCTGTACCTTAGCAATGGCTCGAGTCCGCTGCATAGGCCGCTGCTCGAGGAGCTTGACCGCCTGCCGCAAAAAGCTGAGGCGGTGCTGACGCACCATGACGCTATCAAAAAAGTGGCTCTGCAGTACGCAGACAATCGTGATTTCTTGTTTATCGGCCGCAAGTACGGTTTCCCCTGCGCCCTCGAGGGCGCACTGAAACTCAAGGAAATCAGCTATGCCCATGCCGAGGGTTACCCGGCGGGCGAAATGAAACACGGTCCGCTTGCCATGATTGAGCCGGGCTTCCCGACGTTTGCCATCGCGCCCAGTAGCGAGATGCTCGAGAAAATGTACAGCAATATCGAGGAAGTGCGTGCCCGCAAAGGTCCGCTCATCGCTATCGGCAGCGAGGGCAATACCCAGCTCGAAAAGCTGGTCGACGACCTCATAACTATTCCGAGGGTGCCTGAGCAGCTATCGCCGCTCCTGGTCGCCATCCCTATGCAGCTATTCGCCTACTACATCGCCGTGCAAAAAGGCTACAATGTCGATCGCCCGCGCAACCTCGCAAAGTCAGTCACCGTCGAGTAGACACCCGCGGATGGCGGATGTCTACGCGGATTTTTTAGGTTTCTTCTTTTTCGCAACCATCTCAAAAATGCGCATGTAGTCCTCAGCGGCCTGGCGCCACGAATAGCGAGCTAGAGCGTACTCACGCACTTGCTTGCGGTCAAAAGAAGCCTTCCGCTTGGATCCGGCGCTGAGTGCTGTCACGTACGCCTCGGCGTCTTTGGCCGGCAGTAAATGCCCTGTCTCGCCCTCTACCACCGCATCCGTAATGCCCTCTATACCGCTGGCGATAACCGGTGTGCCGCACGACGCTGCCTCGACGGCCACCAGGCCGAACCCTTCCATATCGCCGGGCACCGGGATATTGGGCATGACGAAATAATCGGCCGTGTTATACAGCAGGTCGCGCACGTGGTCACTAATGTAGCCGAGCAGTTTGACGCTATCGCCGAGGTGATGTGTGTCAATCAGCTGGCGGATCTTCTCTTCGTCCGGGCCCTTGCCGCCGACCAGATACAGCACGTCGCTACGCCCTTCTACAAGCCGGGGCATGACATTACCAACAAACCAGGCGACGCCTTTTCGTTCCACCAGCCGGCCGGTCGTCACGAGCAGTTTAGTTTTGCGGAAAGCGGCTGGTTTGAGCTCAAGCTCTGCTGCCAGCTCAGCCCGCAGCTCGGACATGGTGCCAGGCAGGTAGAAACTATCCCGGCAGCCATACACCACCTTGGAAATCGGCATGTTCGGGAAACGGCTGAGAACCTCTTTTTTCGTCTGCTCGCTCCCGACGACGATGTGGCCGACACGCGGCAGAATGCGTTTCATAATCGCCTGATACGCCTGGTTCTTGTAGCTCACCTCCAGGCCGTGCACCGATATAACCATCGGCTTTCGCGTCAGCAGCCGCAGCAGATAGCCCATCGGCGCCATGACACCGTCTTGCAGGTACACAACTGTCGGTCGCCACCAGATGATGGCGACGAGCGC
>CAYWOA010000007.1:19858-24516 GCA_964459795.1 uncultured Candidatus Saccharibacteria bacterium
AGCTCCATAAGTTTTCGTACGCCATACGCCTTATCCATACCCGGTCGTGTCACGTCGAGAGATGTCGGACTGGCGATGCGTACCTCGTGGTTCGGCAACCGCGGCTCGAGGTATGTTTGTAGCTGCCGTTTCTTGAGGTCATCGGGGTCCCACTCAGCTTTGCGGCGCAACCCTTCCTCACCGAGCACATCGGCGATATCCTGCCCGAGCGCTGAGTAGGTGATCTGGCTATCACGGTCTTCCACCAGGGGCCCATAGGCCAGTTCGGCGTCATAGCCAAAGTGATGTATGGCAGCTTGGAGTACGGTGGTAATCTCGGCTTTTTCCTCTGGTGAGAGCTGCTCAATGCTCACGCATCGCCACTGCCCGGCCGAGGCATCGTATTCGTAGCGCTGCGTACCGCAGGTTGGCATGAGGTGCAGCCGTTGGAGTTCGGCGGAACGAGCAGCAGACAACGCTGGCAGCAGCTGCTTTTCAAACCGATGGAAAGCCCCGCCGGATATGACGCAGGCATCGTAGCGTTCCAGCACCCGGCTAAGTATGTGGGCCATCGGTTCCGGCATCGTAGCCTTACTCGGTGTCAGCGTCCCGTCCAGGTCGAAAACGAGCACCTTTTTTGCCTGCCAATCACCATGCGTTGTCATCAGTAAACCCAGTATAGCGCCGGAAGAGGGCGATAGCCACTGTCAGGCGAATAGCCGGCAGTTGAACAGAGCGGTATAATAGACACTATTATTAGAGGAGGAGTATGACCAATATCGCAGCAATTTTCAAAGCATATGATATTCGGGGTAAAGTCGGCAGCGAGCTGACCGAGGATCTCGTGCGCCGAGTCGGGCAAAGTTTCGGGCAGTGGCTGCCGCATGATGGACCGGTCGTCGTTGGCCATGATATGCGGCCAGATTCCGGGCAACTGGCCGAGGCGCTGGCACGCGGTATCACCGAGGCTGGCCGAGATGTTATCGATATCGGTATGGTCACCTCAGATATGGCTGTTTTTGGGGTCACCCACTTCGGGGCGGCCGGGGCGGCCATCATCACCGCCAGCCACAACCCCGGCGAGTACAACGGCATCAAACTATTCGACGATACGCCCAAAACTATCGGTCTCGACCAGGGGCTAGACTTGATTCGCGACGGCGCGATCGGTAAAACAACGCCGCAAGTTGCTGCAATTCCCGGTGCAGTGACGCATGAAGATCTCATCAATCCCTGGGTAGACTATTGCCTCGAGTTCGTAGATATCTCGAATTTTAAGTCGGTACCGGTCGCCATCGACTGCGGCAATGGCATGGCGGGAGTCGTACTGGAAAAATTACTGCCGCGACTGCCTTTCACTACCGAGAAGCTCTACTTTGAGCCGGATGGTACATTCCCGAATCACGAAGCCAATCCGCAGAAGCTCGAGACGCTTGCCGATTTGCAAAAGACCGTGAAAGAGAAGAGTCGCTACCTCGGCATTGCGTTCGACGGCGACGGCGACCGTATGGCGATGATTGATGCAACCGGTCGACCGGTCAGTGGGAGCGAAATGATGTCGCTCCTGGCATCGAAATATACGGCCATGCCTAGCCCTTCGTTCGTCTATGAGGTCCGCACCTCGCGAACCGTTGTCGACCGGCTTGAAACGCAGGGCTTCACCGCTATTCGTTCCAAAGCGGGACGCAGCAATATCGGCGAAGTCATGCGGCGACACAATGCTGTCTTTGGCGGTGAAACCACTGGACACTTTTTCTTTAAAGATTACTGGTCGAACGACTCCGGCATGCTCAGCATGCTCGTTGCCCTCGAGCAGATTTTCGCCCAGGACCGTCCGCTGTCGGAACTCATCACCTCAGCGCATAGCACAAACCCGATGATCCCGGAGACAAACTTCGAGGTAGCGGATGCTAAGGCGACGCTAACGCAGCTAAGTGAAACGTTCGCCGGTAACGAGCAGGATTGGCTCGACGGTCTGTCGGTCAGTGTGCCCGGTGGCTGGTTCAATCTGCGCGCCAGTAACACCGAACCCGTCGTCCGGCTCAACGCCGAGGCGAGTGACCAGGCCAGCCTGGACGCGCTCGTCGCTAAAGTAACGGCCGTCATAGAGGCAGGCGCGTGAAGCTCCTCGTCACTGGCGGCGCCGGCTACATCGGCTCGCACACGGTAGTCGAGCTGCTTGCTGCCGGGCACGAGGTCGTCATCGTCGATAATTTGTCCAATAGCAGCGCCGAGGCAGTGCGCCGCGTCGAGCAAATTAGCGGCAAAGCCGTGCCGCTTCACGTGTTCGATATCCGTGACAAATCGCAGCTCTCCGCATTATTTAAGCAGCACAAATTCGACGCTGTCATGCACTTCGCCGGCCTGAAAGCCGTCGGCGAAAGCGTCGAGAAGCCGCTCGAGTACTACGACAATAACGTCGGTGGCTCCATCGCCCTGCTCGAGGTTATGGCCGAGCGCGGCGTCCACAAACTCGTCTTCAGTTCTTCCGCAACCGTGTATGGCGGCACTGCTCCGTATCCATATGTGGAGACAGATACGACCGGTGTTGGCATTACGAACCCGTACGGCCAGACAAAACACATCGTCGAAACCATCATGCGCGACACCGCCACTGCCGACGCTGCGAACGCTTTCGTGGCCCTTCGATATTTCAACCCCGTCGGGGCCCACCCCAGCGGCCGTATCGGTGAGGATCCGCACGACATTCCGAATAATCTTATGCCATTTATCTCGCAGGTAGCGGTTGGCCGTCGCGACAAGCTACAAATCTTCGGTGATGATTACGAAACCGTGGATGGCACCGGCGTCCGCGATTACATCCACGTCGTTGATCTTGCCAAGGGACATGTGGCTGCGCTCGAGAAACTACAGACCGGCTTCGACGCCATCAACCTCGGCTCTGGCCGAGGCACCTCGGTTCTTGAGATGCTTCACTGTTTTGAAAAAGCGTGTGGCAAGATGATTCCGTACGAAGTTGTCGCCCGACGCCCGGGCGACCTGCCCGAATACTACGCCAACGCCAATAAAGCTCACCAGTTGCTCGATTGGCACACCGAAAAAACCATCGATGACATCTGCGCCGACACCTGGCGCTGGCAATCTCATAATCCGGATGGCTACGCAGCCGGATAAATACGCCCCCGTACTCCCTCGTGGCACGGTACCAAAGAGCTTTTGAGGGCCATAAAGCCGTCCGATAGAACCTCTCTAAAGTGCAATAAATGGCCGATTATTGCATCTTAAAACACAATAATCGGCCGATTATTGTGTTTTATGGTATTCTGTGCTAGTATTTCCCTATGGACTACATACCTCGCACCATAGAGCCCTACCTACGAAAACATCTGGGCAAGGGCCGGGCAATTGTACTGTACGGGCCCAGGCAGGTAGGTAAAACAACCCTGGCGAGACAATTGCTACAGGCGTACAAACCCGAGGAGGTCATTGAGTTCCAGGCTGATGACCCCAGCCAAGCTGCGCTTTTTTCCCCCTCTGTTGAGTCGTTGCGGCGAATTGTAGCTGGTAAAAAAGTACTCTTTATAGACGAAGCACAGTCCATAGAGAATGCCGGCCTGGTCCTAAAACTGCTCGTCGACACGTTTAAGGACCTGCAGATTATTGCAACCGGCAGTTCCAGCTTTGACCTTTCCGACAAAATCAAAGAATCTATGATTGGCCGCGTGGTATCCGCTACACTGCTGCCCTTCAGCGCAGAAGAGCTCGCCCATAGCTCGCGTGACCGTTTGATTTTTGACATCGACAGACACATGCAGCTAGGTGGATACCCGGCAGTTGCGACGACCGATGACATCCAGGCCCGACAACTGCTCCAAGATATCACTGAGAGCTACCTATATAAAGACGTTCTTTCGCTGGCAGATACCCGCAACCCGGAAGTTCTCGGTAAGCTGCTCCGTGCTCTGTCGCTTCAGGTCGGCCAGGAAGTCTCTTATAATGAGTTAGCGACCATGCTGGAGGTAAGCCGCACTACCATTGAGCGGTATCTGTACCTACTTGAACAGTGTTTCGTCCTATTCCGGCTCCACCCCCTCAGCAGCAATCCGCGAAAATTATTGGCTAGCCGAAAGCGCAAGGTATATTTTTACGATCTCGGTATAAGAAACATGTTGGCGGGTCAGACCGATATGCCGGTTGCGACAAACCCTGCGCTGGGCGGGATATTTGAGAACTACTGCATACTTGAGCGGTTAAAAGTACGCCTCAATCATCAACTTCATGGAAACACATACTATTGGCGAAGCCCCGACTCTGAGATTGATTATCTGGAGCAATATGATGGCATGACGCATGCGTATGAGATAAAGTGGCGCAAACAGCAGAAAAGCCCACCGCCCACATTTGCCGCCCAATTCCCGAGTGCAGTTTTTACGGCCGTTACGAAAGATAACTTTTGGGGATTCCTCGATACCCGCACATAGGGCAGCACAGACAATTATTATCTGTTCTCCGCATTCGGTAACTCGGCGCCCGCCCCGCGTCTCATGTAGGCAGAGGGCTGACACCTGACAATGCGTAATGGAGCCGATATGATTGTATAAAAGTGCAATAATAGGCCTATTATTGCACTTTTAACCATTGCGCAGCCGTCATTACAGCTTTGCGACTTGCGATAATGACGTTATTATCGCTACTTGACTCGCGATAATAACGGTTGT
>CAYWOA010000008.1:0-23527 GCA_964459795.1 uncultured Candidatus Saccharibacteria bacterium
GCAACATAAACCCGTCCGTTAAAGACGCGCTTAAGCTTGCGCACGACCAAGTGGTATTCTTGGCCGGAATGGTCAACGATTTGTCGACACTTAGCCGCGCTGAACGAGGTAAACTGACGCTCGAAGTTGCGCCTATCAACGCGCACGCGCTCGTCGAAGATCTGGTGAAAAGCTACCAAAAAGATGCCGCCGACAAAGGTCTCGTGCTTCGCAGCGATCTCAGTCCTCACCTCGAGACACTTTCCTCAAGCGAACTCTACGTCCGTGAGGTGTTGCAAAATTTCATCACCAACGCTATCAAATATACGCAATCCGGGAGTGTGGTTATCGGCGCCAAACCATCAGATGAGGGCGTACTCTTTACTGTTTCCGACACAGGCATCGGCATTAGCAAAGCAGACCAGGAACGAGTATTTGACAAATTTTTCCGGTCGGAAGATTTCCGCACCAGAGCTACAAGCGGCACTGGACTCGGGCTATACGTCACGATGAAACTAGCTCGCATGCTACACGCGGATATCAGCCTAGAGAGTGAGCTCGATCATGGCTCAACCTTCTCGATCTACATACCAAACGTACAGTAGTCAGCGCACGCCTCTAGTTTGGTAGTTTTGGCAGCTGTGGCTCAACCCGCATAACAGGGATACAGACGTTGCGACCCTTCCACGAAACCTCGCCAAATTCGTAGCGTAGCAGCGACAGGTGAAGCATATAGATATCGACGAGGATAGCGATGGGTGCCGTCAAGATGGCAAGCGGCGTGGAGGTTAAGCGTGTTTCAACGGCGACGTAATAGTACATGACCTCTGTCGTTGCGATGACGGCCAGCCAGACCAGCAAATAGGCCAGGCCGTTCGAGAGAAAAGGAATGAAGAGAAGCCCAATAAACGGTCCAGCTAGAAAGAACAGCTCAAATACGGATGTCAGCGCCACGAGCTCCAAGCGGCGATGCAGCTGCGGGTAACGCAGTCGAATGGTGGTATCGTACTGACTATCGGGTACTTTCGTATTGTAGACGACCAGGGAACCGCTGCTGCGCAGGAAGGCGTATTTACCGGATATAACCGTCCGCCGGGCAAAATGGGTTTCTGGCGCTACGCTTTGTCGTACGCCATCAAACCCGCCGAGACTATCGAGAGCTTTGGCGCGAATCAGCCAGCAAGTGCTCAGCACCGGTGGTCGTTTAAATAATCGCCGCGGCAAGCAAAGCTCCCAGTAGTAACGCATCGGCTCCAGCAGCGGCAGTCGCCGTCTCATTTCAGGTGGACGACTCGGCAGTACGCTCAGCATATCTTTTCCTTCGTTCAGCAGCGACTCAACCATAGCTCGGACCGTACCCGGCTCAAACCGCACGTCGGCACTGCAAAAGAGCAGTACGTCGCCACTGGCCTCGCGTCGCAGCTGCTCACAGGCAAAGTTTTTGGCAACCCAGTGTTGCTCCTCTGGCTCCACGCCTTGGACAAACCGGACGCCATCGTGAGCAAAGCTCCTGATAATTTCAGGTGTTCGTCGGTTAGGCGAGCAATCGTCGAGCACCAATATTTCCATTTTAGGGTAATCACTTTGTACAAGACTCTGTAGGCTTACTTCGAGCGACTTCGTTTCGTCACGTGCCGGGATGAGCACACTTACCGTTGGCAATTCACGGTCAGTGTAGTGCTTGCCGCCCGTGGTTGGTCTAGCAAATTCCCACGTCTGCGTAGTGGAACGAAGGAGCACGAGTACCACAAACAACTGTAAACCCACCACGAGACCCGCGATGTGACTAGCTCCCAGGTACGAGCAGCCGTAGCTTATTCCCAAAAACACGAGCTGCGTGAAAACAAGCCACGCGTGGGTCCGCAGCGACAGGCTACTGAGACGACCCGGTTGAAGACGATAGCGTACCATTCTGGCGATATTGATGAGCCGGTACGGGGTGATGAGCGCCGGTAGCATCCAGAGCCGCCAATCAGCTGTGAGCATTAGGAGCGATGCTACCACTACGGCTAGCATCATGAAAGCACCGAGAGTACGCCGTGCTGTCTTACGCGTCATCATGCCATCTTGACCGACCGCGATATACAACATGTGCTCACCGATCACGACCAAAGCCCAGAGAGCAAGCCAAATTGTCATAGTGCTATCATATCACCTTGACTCCCTTGGCCGAATACCGTATGCTTGACAGCAGATGCCTACAACGAATGTAGGCTTTTTAATTGGCTGCGCGTGCAGCCGAAAGAGAGTAGGCAGGTGGCAAAGCGTAAAAAACCACAAAAGAAACTGGAGGACCAGAGCCTCAGGCAAGTTTTTTGGGCTGGTTTCTTTTGGCCAATCAAACTTATTTGGCGCGGGCTGGTTTGGATTAGTCACCGTCCACCTCTCAAACAGATCGGTCACGGTCTGCGTTGGTTCTTTCGCCTCCGTCCCATCCGATTCATCGGCCGACTGCTCGGGCTGAAGTTCCTGCGTGACAGCTGGCGAGAACTTCGACTCGTCACCTGGCCAACCCGTCGGGAGAGCTTCCGGCTGACTGGGGCCGTCATCATCTTTTCGGTTGTTTTTGGAGCCATTATCGCCGTCGTTGACTACGGCCTCGACAAAATATTTAGGCAGATTCTACTGAAATAAGGAGTACGAAATCCCGATGAACACCAAACGCTACGATACAACCAAACAGTGGTACGCTATTCATACCTACAGCGGCTACGAAGAAAAAGTCGCCGAGAGTATTCGTCAGCGCGCGGAATCGCTCGACATGAAAGATAAGATCTTCCAGGCGCTGGTACCCAAGGAAAAGCAGATCGAGATTAAAAACGGCAAGCGCAAGATCGTCGAGAAGCGCATCTTTCAGGGCTACGTGCTCGTACAGATGAAACTCAGCGAAGATGCCTGGTACATCGTACGCAACACCCCGAGTGTCACTGGTTTCGTCGGAAGTGGCACCGAGCCGACACCCGTGGATCCAGAGGAAATCGAGAAGATACAGAAGCGTATGGGTCTCGAACAGCCCAAGCATAAGATTGATTACGCTATCGGCGAGGTCGTCAGCATCATCGATGGCCCATTCAAGGGCTTCGACGGCTCCATCAATGAGATTGACCCGCAAAAAGGCAAACTCAAGGTGCTCGTCAACATGTTCGGCCGCGAGACACCGGTCGAGCTCGACAGCCTCCAAGTCAAACGAGTGTAACGATGTACTTCATTGAAAGCGAAGCCGCACTTGCCGCAAGTGGCAAAAAGTATATTGAGTTTGCGGAAAACGGACGTTTTAGAGGTTTTCTCGTCCCCTACGTTAGGGTTGATTTTGACTCTATACGATTTGTGGAGATTCGGCCCGGTCTCGTTCCGCTCGCAGCGCTTGCTCCCGACGTGATTGGACCAACGAACATACTATTGTGGCGACAGGAAGCTACAGGCCCGCGTACGATTTAGTGGTTGTCATTCTGTTGTTTTTTTGCTAAAATTACATCTGTTACGCACTACTGAGAAGGTAGGAGAGTTAGTAACTACGCTTCAACTAGCACTCGCTAGGTAGTGAACCCTCGTAATTAGAAAGGAACTATTGTTATGGCGAAAGTCGTCAAAGCAAACCTCAAACTGAAGATTAAAGGCGGGCAGGCATCCGCGGCACCGCCAGTGGGTTCAACGCTTGGTCAGTACGGTGTCAATATGATGGATTTCATCCAGCCGTTCAATGACGCCACCAAGGACATGCAGGGCAAGACCGTCACAGCGCACATCACCATCTACGATGACCGATCGATGGATTTCCGTGTCGTCGCCGAACCGACAGATGACCGTATTCGCGCTGCGCTCGGCATCCAGAAAGGATCCGGCCGGCCAAATAGCGAGAAGATCGCGAAAAAGCTGAGCCAGGCCGATTTCCGTAAGATAGCCGAAGAAAAAGCTATAGATATGAATACCGATGATGTCGAAGCCGTTATGAAGATGGTCGCTGGTACCGCCCGCAGTATGGGCGTCGAGGTGGAGGGCTGATATGACTGGAATCAACGCCGAGATAGGCGATGGACGTACGGTGGCCGGAAAGCTTGGCACTGATCTTCAAAAAGCTCTCGGTTATATGATCACTCATGCCCCGGAGCTGCCCCCATCTACAGTTACCGCGGTTTTAGGTGTAGCCGGTATAAGCGAAGAGCGCATCGGTATTGACAGTCCAGTAAGTGCAGAAGTCTCACCCAAAGAATAAATCATAATTTGTGGGACCCGGGTTTCAAGTCGAATCCGGGGTTGGTACCACGAAAGGAGCAATCATCAATGGCAAAGAGTAAAGCAGAGCTGCTTGAAGAGGCAAAGAAGCTCAAACTAGACGTCACGTCTAAAAACACCGTCGCCGAGATCACCACAGCCATACAGGCAGCCGGTGAGTCTCCAGAAGCACAACCTGAGCGCGAGGCATCAACGGCCAAGGCCGGCAAACGCAGCAGCAAGGGCCAGGCTGAGGCCGAAGCAAAGGCCGAAAAAATCGAGCACCAGCACAACCGTGAAGAAGAGACCATGGTCGCAGCAGAAACGAAGCCCAAACAGCCGGTCAAGCCAACTCGTAGTCGATTGGAGCGCCGGAGCAAGGGCTATCGTAAGGCCGCTGAACTTATCGAAAAGGACAAGGCATACAGCCTCGCTGAAGCACTGGAGCTGGTTACGCAGACCAGCAGTGTCAAGTTCGACGCCAGCGTCGAACTGCACGTGAACCTCGGAGTCGACCCACGCCAGGCTGAACAGAATATCCGTGCCAGCCTCGTGCTACCGCAAGGCACCGGCAAAACCGTCCGTGTGGCCGTATTTGCCGATGAGAATGCCGAGGGTGCCGATATCAGCGGCGTCGAGACAATCACAAAAGAACTCGAGAAGGGCGCTATCAACTTCGATGTCATCATCGCGTCGCCGACCAGTATGCCGAAACTTGGTAAATACGCCCGCCTACTCGGTCCGCGCGGCCTGATGCCAAACCCTAAGAGCGGTACCGTAACAACTGATATTAATCGAGCCGTCGCTGAGGCAAAGGCCGGACGCGTCGAGTACCGCGTCGATGGTACCGGCATCGTACATTTGGGCATTGGCAAGGTCAGCTTCGGCGGCCAGAAGCTGCTCGACAATGCGCAAGCAGTCATGACCAGCATCAAAGCTGCCAAGCCAGCGAGCGTCAAAGGCACCTACATCAAGACCGTACACGTCACGACCACAATGGGCCCAAGTGTCACTGTCAACCCGAATGAATAGAGCAATTGTTTACCGCGAAAGCGTCCATGAGCAGTCCAAAACTTAGACCCGTCCAAACAAAGTTCTTGCGTGCTCCTGTGGGCACGAATGAACCGTTTATGCTTTTCACATCTCGTCTGAAAAACGGTGCGCGCTTTGCGGCCGTATGCCGACCAGAAGAATTAGTCGTGACTCCAACGATACAGCAAATATTCAGCCGTATCGTTCATGAGCCTGTTCATTCTAATGCTGCGGGCGGCGACATTGTGCGTACCACACGACGACAACTACTAGAAAGCGGAGTCGTAACTGGCTTTGGGGCACTTGTTGTTCCCGAACCGGTTTCAGAATCTGTGCCTCACCGAGCGTGGGCAGCTGCCTACGGCACGATTGCTGTGGGCGCGCATTTCTGGGGCATAGAGAGTAGGCACGCGGAGAATAGGCATATCGAAAATAGCCTGCCGTGCGAGGAGTTTATTAGTCATGCAAAGTACCCGAGCGACTACTCGATAGTGCCTACTGAAGCACCGGAGCGCCCATACCTTATTATCGGTGCCGGCGGTCGGCTGCCCGTTCGACAAGCTCGATGATAGTGAGCCTCCATGTCTTAGCCCTAGTGCGCACCCGATATTTGTATTAGTATAAAACTAGATGGGAACGACAAATCCAGCGCCGGATAAACCGATTAGCTCCGAGAGAGGAGTGCTTGGGTATAGCTCTAACCCGGAGGCCCGCTTCATCAGTAGTCATAAAACGCTTTCACAGTATGTCGAGGCTCTCAGGACGCTTGGTATGAAAATAGTTCTGACATCTGGCACTTTCGACCTCATACATGTTGGTCACGCTCGCTATATGGAACAGGCAAAATCGTACGGCGATGTGCTCATCGTCGGTGTTGACTCAGATGAAAAAGTAAAGAAACGCAAAGGGCCAACCAGACCAATCGTGCCCGAACAGGAGCGGGTACAAATGCTTGCATTTCTCCGCTCGGTTGACCTCATCACGCTGAAGCAGCCCAGCGACCAAAAGTGGCACCTTATACAGCTTGTGCGGCCGGACTGCCTCGTTGTGACAGCCGAAACGTACGACGATGACGAGCTACGCAAGCTTGAAGAGTTCTGTGGTAAAGTCGTCGTGCTTGCTCCTCAGGCAACAACATCAACCTCAGCCCAGATACGAAAAATGCAGATTAGCTGGACATCCGATATCATCGAACCACTGACCACGGTGTTGGCACGAGATGAACTGTCAGAAAAATCCCGTAAGATCTTAGAGAAAATACTACGCAGTGTCAGCCATGCCCAAAAATAGTGTCAGCCAACAGCGCATCATCTGTTACGTGCCGGTTTTGCACGATGGCTATCTACAGTTTTTCGCGGCATACGGTGACGCGCAAATGTATGTTCTGGGCAGCTCTATCTTGCGGGCTCGTTTTGATTACTTGCGCAAAGACATTCGGGCTCTTGCACCCGAAGCGGTCGCCTCACTGCTACATGGTCTAGGACGAGAAACGGACGTGCTCGAGGATAGCGAGCTAGAAGCAGTACTCAAGGCTGACGGCCAGACTATCATGCCAGATGACGACATCTCACATGAGCTCGCCGCGGAGTTCAAGCTCAACAATGCACAGTTCGAACCGGTTTTTTTACGTTGGGACCGGCAGGCAGTCGATACGAGTCAAGATGTAAAGCCCGATAGGATCACTCAGTTATCCAGCGACGATCCACCCATATCCGTGCTGTACAAAGAGGCCGGTAAAAGTACAAATTGGTGGCGCAATGTCGGAGCCGCCCTTATGTCCAAGAACAATGTACTTGCACTCGCCCATAATGGCCCTGTGCCGACCGAATATTCATCAGCTATTGACGGCGATCCCAGGATTACCGCAAAACGGGGTGAGGCTATCGATACGAGCATAGATATCCACGCGGAGGCACGACTTATCGGCGAGGCCGCTGCCCGCGGTGAAAAACTCGCGGGTGTGTCACTGTTTGTCACCACCTTCCCGTGCCCAACCTGTGCCAAACTCATCGCTGCCAGCGGCATAGTAGCCTGCTATTTTATCGAGGGCTATGCATCGCTAGATGGCCAAAGTATTTTGAAGAGTAGCGGCATCGAGATTATTAAGGTTAAAACGTCGGTAGCCAGAAACGTGCACCAGAAGCTTAAAAGATACCCCGAGAGATAAACAGGAAACGGACGAGACAGAGAGATGTGTGGAGTCGACCGAAAAGTCGGCACCGGTAGCGCCTAGCGGCGGCGAGCACAGCGAGCCGAGGGGGCGAGCACAGCGAGCCGAGGGGGCGGGCTACAACCGAGCAAAGCGATGGTTGCATTCGAGGGGGTCGTCCCTCAATCAATTTTCTGCTTTTAGCTAATCTTGAAACGGACCTTAGCGTCAGCTGGCTTGTCTTTGTCAGGCACAATGAGGTGGACATGTAGGTGGTCGACTGACGCGCCATTATGTTTTACGTCACCAAACCGCATGGCCAGTCCACCGAAATCTATCTTGTACTCTTTAATTGCCCAGCGAACGTGATCGAATAGTTCCTCGCCCGCACCGTGCTCTAATTCATCGATAGATTCAACGTGATTGCGTGCTATTGCCAGCAGGTGCAGGCTCGTGTGCTCATACGGCCACTGATTCGGCGTGACCGTCCAGAACGTGCCGCGCCTGAGGATTGGCGGCGTATGATATTTTTCTAGGTACGCTTCGTCAAATGGGCAGACCCCGTCATCGATAATCTGCTGCATGACGGTCCGCTGGTCATCGTGCCGGGCGTTGTCCATGTTCACATAATCTTTCGAGAACATCTAAACGGCAGTGCCCCCCATGCGTATTGGCGGGTGCGCCTTGTATTCCTCGATAGAGAAATGCTCGGTGCGAAAATCTTCGAGGCGCGTGACGCTCGGGTCAATTTTGAGTATTGGAAACGGGAATGCCGGCCGCGCGAGCAGCTCAGCGACCATTTCTTTATGCTGGTTGTACATATGTGCATTGGAAATGATATGCACCAGCTTGCGCGGCTTATAGCCCGTGACCCTGGCGACCATGATGAGCAGCAGGGCATAGTGAACCATATTGAACGGCACACCTATGGGCACATCGCCGCTGCGCTGAAAGTGCACCAGTGACATTTCACCGTTCTCGACATCGATATTGTAGTGCTGCAGACCATGACAGGGCACGACGAGAACTTTTTGCTGCCTGCCCGGTGCCCGCGAAATGTACTGGGGAATAAACGGGGTGATGATATGCGTTCGAAGCTCCGGACGCGCTTTCATTTGCTCGATCATGACTTCATACTGGTTAAATCCGCCTTCTTCAAGCGTCGGAAAGTCATGAAACGCCGCGCCATACGAACCCGGCCCAAGATCGCCCAGTTCAAGTCCGCGTTTCTTGGCTTTCGCGGCGTCGGTCGTCCATGGCTTCCAGAATTTGCAGCCGTACGCTTCCAGTTCTGCTTGCGTGCGGGCGCCATTGATAAAGCCAAGGATCTCGCCGACCGATTGTTTTACCATGCCCGCAAGTTCTCGGTGCGATAGATCGGGCTCATGCGCTGCGACAGCTTCGGGTGTCGAAACCTTTGTGAGGTCACGTTCGGTTATGAGTGGGAAGCCATTCGCGAGATCATACTCCAGAATTGCCCCGAGCACCTCGGTAGAGCCCTCATCCATACCAGACTTTGCTTTCTTGCCTGTTGTTACGATGCGTTTCAGAAGTGTTTTGTACTGCTCATCTGGCTGCCTATCTTTCGCATAGCCAACCGAATCCACATGAGTCTGAATGTCTGACATCGTTTGCCTCCACGCGCGCGCACCTGCGCTTATAGTCTCAGTATATCACCTGGGTCGGTTACGCTCGCCTTTCGTAGGTGACAAAATCGAAATCATATTGATTCTCGTCATCAGCGGCGTGGGACTCACGGGCCGTTTCATGCCAAATAGCCGGATCGATCGCTGGGAAGAACGCATCACCATCGATATCAGCGTGGATCTCAGTCAGAAACAGCGTCGTTGCAACGTCCATCATCAGGGCGTATATTTGTGCCCCGCCAATGATATACAAATCGCCCGAAATATCCAGCACGTCCTGCGGGTCGTGTACCGCTCGGACACCCTGATAGGCAAACTCACGGCTGCGCGTCATGACGACACTTTTCCGGTCTGGGAGGGGACCCCCGCGGCGAGTGACAATCGACTGGAATGTCTTACTACCCATGACCACGGTTTTGCCTTTTGTGATACGCCTAAAATGCCGGAGATCGGCTGGCAGATACCATGGCAAGTCATTGCTGCTGCCAATAACACCGTTTTTTGCTACTGCCGCGACCATCGCAATCATACGCGTCAGTATACGATTTTCACCCCCTGGCGCCAAGGTTGTAAAATTTGCAGGATACTTGTATTACTATAAAACATACACGTACAATATGGGGGTGGAAATGAGTCAAGACGAGCCACGGGCTATGGGACTGTACATTGCGATTGAAGGTGCCGAGGGCGTCGGCAAAACAACAATCAGTCAGATGTTAGTCGAAAAGTTGAGCGCCGAAAACATCCCGTCGCGCCTCGTCCATGAGCCAGACGGTAAGTACGATGCCACGACGAAAGAGATTCGGCGCATTACGCAAGATCCGACCTACCCCATGAATAGCCGCACAGAGGCGCTGCTGTACAATGCCGCCCGCAGCCAGTCGCTGGACGGCGTCATTGTGGCCAAACGCCAGGGAATAACCTGCATCTCCGATCGCAGCTACCTAACCACGCTCGCGGTACAGTTCTATGGCCGCAACGATATACATGACTATCAGCGACTCAATGATATCATTGACTTCGCCGTGCACGGCGTATGGCCTGACCTGACTATTGTGCTCGACGCACCGGTTGAGGTGCTAAAACAGCGCGCCATGGCCCGAGGCGAACGTGAACGTTTTGATGACCTGGACGCGGCCATGCTGGAGAGAATCCGCGCAGGTTACCTCTGGGAGGCCAAACAGCGCAACCTACCCGTTGTGTATGCCACCGAATCGGCCACGACGACCTTTGACGCCGTGTGGCGCCATATCTCGGTGGCCCTTGGCTTGCGGCATGGCAGCGCGGCCGATCCGGTTGCCGTCGCAGAGGTATTAGCGAAAAGTCCGGCCGCCAAAGTCTTGGAGGCCAAGCAGCGGCCTACACTCAGCAGCTCAGAGCAGACATATTTCACGCCGCCCTCGCTACCCGACAATATCCAGTGTGACTACTGTGATGATATCGAACGTATTTTAAGTGCTCGTCGCAAACTGGCGGCAAAACTTGCACAGCACCTCGCCCGTGATGACAAAAAAATCAAGGCCAGCGAAGCCCTCACCAGAGCGCTCGATATCCTTCGTCCGCTACTACCCGTCGCCTGCGATGCGGAGACGCTGCACCCGATACTCGACAAGGCGAAGCAATTGAGGCTCGATCCCGCAATCTTGAAGCGGTTGCCAACCGGCTTCCGTTCTGACGACGAAGCGGTGAGACTGGTCGCCGTTAGTCCACGAAATGAGCTCGATCTTGTGCCATATTTGCTGTATGAATCACTTGATTTACCGTTACAAGAGCTAAAAACGGTAGTCAGTGGCTGGCCGTACGATGTAAAAGCGCAGATACTTGAATCTTACCTAGAAGCATGCTCAGGCGATAAAGATAAACCATGCTCACAAAATATGTACGAATTTGATTGTCTGACAGATGTAAGCTCACTGATAGCTCTCACAGAGAAAACACATGCTGACCCGCAGCTCCAGACATTTACTCCACGCTACGGCTACACTATGCCACCTGAGGTCGAAACAGCCGAATTGTGCGATGAATATGATGCTATATTCGACCTTAGTTTGCGGCTCCAGAGCACGCTCCAAGCCCAGGGATATCCTGCTGAATCACAGTACGCGACGCTCCTTGGTCACCGGCAACGTTGGACGTGTCAGCTGACAGTCGAACAGATAGCCGCCGTCAAGACCATCCCCGCCTGCGCACCATTCGTCCGAGTGGTTGCACTAGCACACCCACTCGTGGCTCAGACGCTCCGTTTCACGAATGATACCAGCAGCTAAGTAGCGCGCCGCGCGAAGCTGCAACGCAGAGCCTTATCGTACCGGCTTGGCCGATAGTTGACACGGGGTCCCGCCTGCAGGTAGGATAGTTGTAATGAAATCAACCATGCAGCAGCTCATTATCGTCCTCGGCCTTTCCGGGCTGCGCTTCAGCATGGTTGAAGCCTCGAGTCGATAAAACTCTCCAGCGCAGTCCCAAAACCAGGAAGGCTTCAACCAGAAGCCTTATTTTAGTTTTATAGCAGATTTGGAGTATGTGATGGAAACAATAAGACAAACAGATCCTACCGTAGGAAGTATGGAATGGTGGGGGTATGTAGACGCTGAAGTAGACGCATACGTGGGGTATCCCAACGTGCAGGAATCGGTTCTTGAAGAAGCGTATAAAGCCCTGGAGATGGCGTCGATGGAAGAATTATACAGACAGCACTCAGCTACTGAGGTCGTAGGCGCCCTTTCGATGGCAGGAGCGATGGCATAATGTCACGAGGGGTTTCATCGAGACGGTACGCAAAGACCCGTAAGCCTGGTCCGCTACATGCGGCCGCAACAGAACGCGAAATGCAGTGGCGAAAGGCTTTGGACGCATCAGATCCAACCACGCGCGATGAGCACTTGCAGCTGGCAGCCGGGGCTGTTTTTGCCCTCACGTCACTGGCGCGAGCCTTTAATACACGCGGCGGCAACCGGCGACACGACCTAGATGCCTTTTACGAGAAAGCCATCGGCATAGATCAAGCCGGGCCCGAGGCCTCACCCGGGCGCTATGACCTAGGCAAGGAAATTGCGCGCGTCCTTGGTGCTGCCCTGGTACAAGGAGAAGCCGCGTGAGCCGCACGTACGGCCCCTACAGCCCGTTTGGGGCGGCGAGTGGGGTTGTCTACACCTCGGGCCAAATCGGCGCTGTTAAGGGCAAGGCGTCGCTTGACATCAGGGATCAGGTAGAACAAGCCCTGAGCAACCTCGGGGCAGTGCTTAAAGAAGCTGGCACTGGCCTCGAGCATGTCGTGAAGACCACCGTGTTTCTAACAGATATGCAGGATTTTGCAGCGATGAATGAAGTGTATGGTGCGGTATTCGAGAATGCCGGCGCCGCCCCGGCCAGAACATGCGTGGCCGTAGCGGAATTGCCCAGGGTAGCCGACCATCCGCTGCTCGTCGAAATCGAGGCGGTCGCGGCGCGCCCGGAGCGCCCATGAGCCCGCTCAGTCTCAGCGATACCGTCCGCGATATCTTGACCGCCCGCGTCTACGATGTAGCCGTTGAGTCGCCGCTCGACCACGCGGATAGTCTCAGCGACCAGCTGGGCTGCGAAGTGTATCTCAAGCGAGAAGATCTGCAGCCGATCCATAGTTTCAAGCTTCGCGGCGCTTACAACAAGATGTCGCAGCTCACTACAGCAGAACGTACGCGGGGCGTCATCGCAGCTAGCGCCGGCAACCACGCCCAAGGTGTCGCACTCGCCGCCAAGAAACTCGGCCTCTCTTCTGTCATCGTCATGCCGCGCACTACGCCAGATATCAAGGTTCGTGCGGTGAAGCGGCTTGGTGCCAAGGTCGTGCTGTCTGGTGATAGTTATTCTGAAGCCGCTGAGCACTGTGCCGTGCTCACCCGAACATCTGGACGGGTCTTTATACATCCCTTCGACGATCCGCTTGTCATCGCCGGGCAGGGCACCATTGGCCGCGAAATCCTAGAACAGTTGCCGGACGTGTCGCACATATTTGTCCCAGTCGGCGGCGGCGGACTCATCGCTGGCATCGCCGAATATGTGAAGGCTTTGCGGCCTACGGTACAAATCATCGGCGTCGAGCCCGTCGACAGTGCCGCAATGGGAAGCAGCCTAGCAAAAAATGAACGCGTAACGCTGGAACACGTCGGTATTTTCGCTGATGGCGTCGCTGTCAAACAGGTTGGCGAGCATGCGTTTGCTACTGCACGGCAGCTCATCGATGGCTGCATCACTGTCACAACAGATCAAATCTGTTCAGCCATCAAAGACACGTTCGAGGTGACCCGTAGCATAGTCGAACCATCTGGGGCGCTGGCACTTGCCGGCCTCAAGACCTTTAGGCTTCCTGACGACGCAAAAGCCGTCGCCATCTGTTCGGGGGCTAATGTCAGCTTCGAGCGACTGCAGCAAATCGCCGAACGCACCCTGATCGGCTCGGGCCGCGAAGCCTTGTTTGCCATTGGCATGCCGGAGGAACCAGGAGCGCTGCATCGGTTTTGCACCGAAATCGTGGCCAAACGGAGCATTACCGAGTTTGCCTATCGGCTCGGCAACAGGGAGGGGGCACAGGTGCTGGTCGGCGTAACCGTAACCGGACCAGATGACCGCACCGCACTTGTGAGGTGCATCCGGCGGGCCGGCTTTGGCTGCACTGACATGTCGGACAGCGAAGTCGCCAAAGAGCACATCCGGCATATGGTAGGAGGTAAGAAGCGGGCCAGCGAGAACGAGTGCCTGTACCAGATAGACTTTCCAGAGCGGCCGGGGGCACTGACAGACTTCTTGGGTGGGCTAGGGAACCGCTGGAACATCAGTCTGTTCCATTACCGCTCTGCCGCAAGCGACATCGGCAGTGTACTTATCGGGTTTGAAAGTGACGACCGAAAAGCTCTGGAGACGGCGCTCAAGGAAATCGGCTATGGGTTTAGCCTCATGTCAGATGACACCGTCGTACGCATGTTCTGCTGACAGCTGAAGCAATATTGGCATCAATATATTGACACCACGTATAATTGCAATCGGAGGAGATACTAAGCAAACTAGAACGATGCACGGATTAGTTATAGACACTTCGGAGAAGCCATGGGAAGCGTCCCGCGGCTTCACACTTACAGAAGTTGAGCGTCCAGCGCTCAATGAAACAGAGAACTCGGACGATGCCAGCTCGGTCATCGTCAAGGTCAAATACGCCGGTGTCTGCGGCTCAGACCGCGGCCTCTGGTACCGAAACGCCTTCAAGGAGCAGTTCCTTACGGCGCTCGAGCGCGACCACAAAAAGCAACGCGTTGTCGGCCATGAATTCGTCGGTGAAGTCGTCGAAGTCGGTTCCAAGGTTAATTCACTCTACTGGGACCCTGACCCTAAGAACGTCGCAAAGATAGAAGTCGGCAGCCTCGTCTCCGGTGACAGTCACGTCACCTGCGGTAAATGCTACTCGTGCCGCATCGGTCAAGCAAACGTCTGCATGAATGAGGCTATTTTGGGCATCACCATCGACGGCATATTTTCAGAGTATGTAAAACTGCCCGCTAAAAACCTGTGGGCTATCGACCCATCGCGCATCCGCCCAGAAATAGCCGCCATCATGGATCCGTTTGGCAATGCTATCCACGCACTCAGCAAAGTCGATGTCCGCGGGCAGCGTGTCGCCATCTTCGGCGCCGGGCCCATTGGTCTGTTCTCTGTCCTCATCGCCCAGAAATTCGGTGCTGCCAAGGTTGTTGTGGTCGATATTAGTCCTGCAAACCTCGAGCTTGCCCGGCAGTGCGGCGCCGACGAAACCATACTCATCGAGCAAAGCAACAAAGCAAATGCCTGGGAACACGACCAGAATGTCATCGAACGCATACATGAGCTAACGTACGGCAAGGGCGTCGATATCGCCATGGAAATGGCTGGCCCGGCGTCGAGTATCAACAACGCCATCGACTCGACCCGCCGCGGCGGTCACGTGGTGCTGTTTGGTGTCAAAGACGGTGACCTGACTATTCCGCAGTTCCCGCGGCTCATTGTCGCCGGCTTAACACTGCACTGCGTCATCGGCCGCGAGATATTCCGCACCTGGCAGATGTCACAGCGTGTACTGGCGCAGCGCAGTAACGGCGTCCAGGACAAGGTTTGGGACATCATCATGAACGGCGGACGTGACACCATTCTGAACCTCAGCGAGTTCGACCCGGCGGTATTCGAACAGAAGATGAACGAGCATCCAAAATTGCTATTCAACATGGAGCAATAAGATGTACCGAGACCTCAAGCCAATCCTTGAAACCGAACTACAAAGTATCCGCGACCAGTCACTCTGGAAGGAAGAACGCGTCATTATGTCGCCCCAGGGGCGCGAAATTCTGGTCGACGGCAAGAAATTACTGAATTTTTGCTCCAATAACTACCTCGGGCTCTCGGGAACCGATGCCATTCGCAAAGCTTCCGACGCCGCACTTGCCACGTGGGGGTTTGGTCAGGCCAGCGTCCGCTTTATCTGTGGCACCCAGGGCATCCACAAAGAACTTGAGCAAAAGACTGCTGAGTTCCTCGGCATGGATGATGTCATCTTGTACTCGTCATGCTTTATGGCAAACGTGGGCTTATTCCAAACCTTTTTCGGGCCGGATGACGCCATTATTAGCGACGAGCTCAACCATGCTTCCATCATCGACGCCGTCCGCTTGACAAAGTCCGAGCGGCTTATCTACGCTCACATGGATATGGCGGATCTCGAAGCCAAGCTTGAGTTAGTCAAGGACAAGCGGCTCAAAGTCATCGCCACCGATGGCGTCTTCTCTATGGACGGCCATATTGCGCCCCTCAAAGAAATCTGTGACCTGGCCGACACATACGGTGCTCTTGTCATGGTCGACGACGCCCATGCCACCGGCGTCCTGGGCAAGACTGGCCGTGGCACACCGGAGCACACCGGCACCGAAGGCCGCATTGATTTTTTGACCGGCACGTACGGCAAGGCGCTCGGCGGCGCTGGCGGCGCATTTACGGCCGCCCGTCAAGAAGCCGTCGACTACCTGCGGCAGCGATCACGTACCTATCTCTTCAGCAACGCCATGGAAGTCGGAACTTGCGGCGCATCGCTTTTCGCACTTCAGTACGTCCTGGAGCATCCTGAGGGGGTGCAGCGGCTCATGAGCAACACCACACTCTTCCGCAAGCTCATGACTGAAGCGGGCTTCAACGTCGCGGGGAGCGAGCACCCAATCACACCCATTATGTTTGCCGAAGAGAAAGATGCCGTCGATACAGCCCGCAAACTCTTCAATGAAGGAATTTACGTCGTTGGGTTTTCATTTCCCGTTGTTCCGAAGGGCAAAGCCCGTATCCGCGTGCAGATATCTGCCGCTCACACCGAGGATGACATCCGCCTGCTGGTCGAAAATTTTGTCAAAGTTACGAAGAAGTAGCCCATGGACTCACACCCCACCATCATTTCGCGGCAAAGCCGCACCACCAAGGTGGCCCCGAACCTTACGGACTACAGTAAAGCGTGCACGTCCTTCACTTGGGACGCCGCAGCGCAAGAATTGCTGGATATGTACGATGCTGATCACCTCAATATCGCCTACCAGTGCATTGACCGTCACGCCGACGGGGCACTGGCTAGTGCGTGCGCGCTCATATTCGAGTCGGCCGAAGGAAAGACTGAGCGCTACACGTTTGCCGAGCTCAAAACAGCCAGCAATAAATTCGCGAATGTGCTGAGAGCTCAGGGAGTGCAAAAAGGCGACCGGGTTTTCATATTTTTGCCGCCTGTGCCGGAACGGTACGTTGCCTTCATGGGGATACTCAAGCTCGGCGCTATCGTCGGCACTATGTTTGCGGCCTTCCAGGAAGATGCTTTGCTCGATCGACTGGGCGATAGCGGAGCCAGTGTCATTGTCACGAATGCCAGCTTGTACCCCCGTATAAATAACGTGCGGGAGCACCTGCCAAAGCTTCGAAAGATAGTTGTCATCGGCCGGGGCGGGGGGGCGCTCCCAACGGCTGACAACATTGTTTCGTACGATGATGCGATAGAAAACGCATCTTCAGAGTTTGACACCGTACCAATGGGCAAAGACGAGTACAGCTACATGCTGTACACCTCTGGTACGACAGGCAAACCGAAAGGCATCGTCCATGCACACTATGACATCTTGCAGGCAATGGTCACCACGAAATATGTGCTCGATATCAGGCCAGATGACGTGTACTGGTGTACGGCCGATCTGGGTTGGGTTACCGGCGTGGTCTACGGCGTACTAGGCATATGGGGTCTGGGCGGCACGAACATCATATATGAAGGCCGCTTTAGCCCTGAAAACTGGTACGACGTCCTGCAGAAACACCGCGTCAGCGTATGGTACTCCGCGCCAACGGCCATCCGTATGCTGATGGCCGCCAGCGTCCAACCAGGCGAGTATGATCTATCGGCGCTGCGCCATCTCGCGAGCGTCGGCGAGCCGCTGAACCCCGAGGCTATCTGGTGGGGACAGGACGCTTTTGGCCTGACATTTCACGACACCTGGTGGCAAACAGAGCTCGGTGGCATATCCATTACTAACCTGCCGGCGCTCGATGTCCGGCCCGGTTCTATGGGCAAACCACTACCAGGCATAGAGGCTGCCATCATCGACGATAGCGGCAATGAATTGCCCGACGGCCAGCAAGGCAACCTGGTACTGCGAGCAGCCACGGTATCATCGCTCATGAAGACCGTATGGGGCAACCAGGAGAAATACGAATCGTATTTCATGGGGGACTGGTACCTGTCCGGAGATGCAGCCGTTAAGGACAAGGACGGCTACTTTTGGTTTGTCGGCCGTACAGATGATGTTATCAACACCGCCGGTGAGCGCGTCGGGCCGTTCGAGGTTGAAAGCGCCCTCGTCGAACACCCCGACGTCGTGGAGGCCGGTGTTATCGGCAAACCCGACGACGTACGGGGTGAGATCATCAAAGCGTTCGTGGTGGTTCGCGGCGGCGTAGAGCCGGACGAAGAGCTGGCGGAAGCGCTAAAAGTGTATGTAAAACACCACCTGGCCGGGCACGCGTACCCGCGCGAAATAGAGTTCATTGACCACCTGCCCAAAACACGTTCCGGTAAAATCATGCGCCGCGTTCTGAAAGCACGTGAGCTGGGGCTGCCTGTCGGTGATACATCAACGCTAGAGAATTATTGAGGAGGCATATGAGTAGAGCATTATTTGGCACAGACGGTGTACGAGGTGTAGCGGGTGAGTATCCGCTGGACGATACCGGAGCGTTCGCCATTGGCAGGGCCGTCGGTACGCAGTTTGCAAAAGAAGGTGAGCAGATCGTCATGGCCTGTGATACGCGGGAATCGTCCGAGCATCTGGTGGGGCGGATAGCTGAAGGCTTGCGGTCTGTCGGCGTCAATGTGGTATTTACGGGCGTTATGCCAACTCCCGGCCTCGCCTATGTCACTGCCAGACACCCCGAATTCGTCGCCGGCGTCATGATTACCGCCAGCCACAATCCGTTCGAATATAACGGGGTAAAAGTATTTAGCGCCGAGGGCGGCAAGCTGCCTGACGCCGCCGAAGAGAAGCTGAATGATGATATAGAGGCGGGTGTGCCTGACAGGGGCGTGGGAATATACAGCGTGCAGACACTTGCTGCTGAGTACGAATCTTTCCTCACGAATTCGGCCGAAGGCGAGCGTTTTGGTGGCATGAGGCTCGCGGTTGATACGGCAAATGGTGCGGCCAGCGAAGTTGCCGACCGGGTATTTACTGAGCTAGGCGCCGAAGTAGTTGCTATCGGCAATACACCGGACGGTCGAAACATCAATGTGCGGTGTGGAGCGACCAACACCGAAGCGCTTCGCGAGACCGTGCTTGCTAACTCGTGCGTACTCGGAATCGCCGTCGACGGGGATGCCGACAGGCTGATTATGATAGATAGCCAGGGACGAGAAGTGAACGGAGATACGGTGCTGTACATCTTGGCCGTCGGTCACGATTTTGACTGCGTAGTTGCGACAGTTATGACGAACCTGGGCGCGGAAAAGGCAATGGCCAGAAAAGGTATCGACCTTGAGCGCACAGCCGTTGGTGATAGGTATGTACTAGAGCGACTGCTGGAGACCGGGTACCATCTTGGCGGAGAACAGTCAGGCCATATCATACTGCCAGATATAGCAACGACCGGCGATGGTGTGTTGGCAGCCATACAAGTACTCCGTGTCTTGAAGGCGTCGGGTAAGAGCTTGGACGACTGGCGGGATGAAGTTGTCATGCTGCCTCAAGCACTCGTTAATTTCAGTATCGATGACAAAACAAAACTCGATCTGCCAGCGGTAGTCCAGTATGTAGCCCAGCAAACCGCCGGACTCGGTGAGCGTGGCCGTATCTTGGTACGGCCCTCTGGCACCGAGCCGCTCGCTCGCGTCATGGTGGAGGCACCGGACGCCCAAGCAATGGCCGAAACCATCGCAGCACACCTACAGGAGCTCGTCGCATGAGCACATACCCGGCAGATTTTTCTGCCGCTACGTCGCCGGTTGGCTCAACCACGCTTAGTGAAGCGGGCCGTGAGGCGCTCGCCGCGCTCGCCGCCAAGGGCTACCGGGTCGTTACGGGCCTAACGAGAGCTGATGTTGCAACGCTGCACCAGCTATCACTCCAGCCGAGTATCCGCGAATATTGTCCCAACGATGCGACGTCGCGCTTCGCAGACGAAGCAGCCACGGCGCAATGGCTTAAAAAAGGCCGCGTGGTCGTGCTGCTCATTGAAAACCGCAGCGATGCCATAGCCGGCTATGGGTGGTTCGGTGACGGTACCTGCGAGCACATCCCGGAGGGGCGGCAAACCTTTGCTATTCGTCTCAGCGAAGCACATCAGGGCAGGGGCCTTGCTACCCCCTATACCCAGGTGTTGCTCGATTTGGCACGGACAGTCTACGGTGCCAATCACATCTGGCTCGAAGCCTGGGCCAGCAATGCTGGGGCGGTGCATATATACGAAAAACTAGGCTTCCAGCTCGCGGCAAAAGTAGAATGCCCGCGTCTGACGGCTCGTGGCAGTGAGACTGCCGATACTCGGCTCTATTTGCAGTAACATCATCTGGCTTCGCTGTAGCCGATCCTCGGTAGGTGGCTTGCCCGTGTGCATATCATCTGGTATACTTATCTCTGTTACCAAAGACAGTGACTGAAGCAGTAGCTTCTTAATTTGTCACCGAGGCGACGAAATACATTTTATTTCGCTTGCAAGCGCTTTTTGGTACACCAGAAGCGCTTTTCTTATGTAACAGGGGTGATTGAGGCCGCAGGGTCGATTGCGTTCATCCATCATTCTCTATTCATCATTCTCTATTCACTCCAAAGGAGTAAGGATGGCACTAACTAAACAACAGAAAGATGACGTCGTTTCAGAGGTCTCTGACTTGCTGTCATCTGCCAAAATGACCGTGGTCGCAAAGTACCAAGGTACGACCGTCAAGGCGCTGCAGCAGCTCCGCAAGGACGCAAAAGCCAGCGGCACCAAAGTGAAGGTGGTCAAAAACCGCCTGGTCATTAAGGCACTACAACAAAACGACACCTTCAAAGCCGCTGACACCAGCGCACTTGAGGGCATGCTTTTGTACGCATTCAATGCCGATGACGAAGTCGCCCCGGCTCAGGCGCTGTACGACTTCGCCAAAGCGAACCCATCAATCGAATTTGTCGGCGCGTTCGACGCGGCCGGCGCGTTCATGGGTGCGGATGACGTCAAGGCGCTCGCAACTTTGCCTGGCAAGAGCCAGATCATCGCCGAAACTGTGGCGATGCTACTCAGCCCTGTACACGATGTCACGAATGCCCTCAGTGGCAACCTGCACGCGCTGCTCGACGGCGTAGAGGCAAAAGCTACCGCGTAGCCGCATTGAGCATTGCTCATTGAACATTGATCATTGTTTGACCATTTTTCATTGACCAATGACATAAGTATCAACGATAAAGTAAAGATCAACGATCAAAGTATCAAAGATCAAGGAGAGAAATCAAATGGCTAAAGATCTTAAAAAGCTTGCGGAAGAACTTACTAGTTTGACCGTACTTGAAGTAAACGAGCTCAAGACCATCCTGAAGGATGAATACGGCATCGAGCCGGCTGCTGCCGCTATCGCTGTCGCCGGTCCGGCCGCTGGTGGTGACACAGGCGCCGCCGCTGACGAGAAGAGCGAATACGATGTAACACTCAAAGACGCCGGTGCACAGAAAGTGGCCGTCATCAAGGCCGTCAAAGAGCTAACCGGTCTAGGTCTGGGCGAGGCCAAAGCCCTCGTCGACGAAGCACCAAAGGTTGTACTCGAGAAGGCCAAGAAGGAAGACGCCGAGGCTGCCAAGAAAGCCCTCGAAGAGGCTGGCGCCACTGTCGAACTCGTGTAAACAAGATGACGCTCTTGTGTGCAAACACCGCAATGCCGAACGCATTGCGGTGTTTTATGTAACTTCTCACCTCACCAATCTATAGACCGGCCATCGTAACAAAAGGAGTTAATTTCGAGGGGCAACAGTCGACTGCGAGACCTCTCCTGACTTATCCACAGCTTCCTCGGCTCGTTCGAAGGAATTTTGACTTGCATAGGTGGCTATGGTACTTTTAGTGTAAGGTGCAATGTATGCACGGCTAGTAGTGTGGGAAAAGGTAGACAAAGAGAAAAGATATGGCAGATCTTCCGGAAAAGCAAATCAAACGGCTGCGAGCCCTCATACAAGAGGCGGAAACAAACCTAGCTGCGGCGAGTGAGTTGCTCATTAGCCTTGTCGGCGATGACCAAACTATTCAGGCCAAAGTGACCGAAGAGGCCCTTGGTAAAATTATCGAGGGTGTATTCGATGGTCAAAACATGGTCGGCAGCGACGGAAAGACATACCCCGTACCAGCCAATTATGCCAGCAAATCGAAGCTCGTTCAGGGCGACATACTGAAACTCACCATCGCCGATGACGGCGCATTCCTCTACAAGCAAATCGGACCCGTTCCGCGCAAGCAAGTCGTCGGGCAGCTCAAGCTGGAGGGTGGCCACTATTTCGTGACTGTCGGTAGTAAAGACTACCGTGTGCTTCTCGCCAGTGTCACGTATTTCAAGGCGAAACCCGGCGACCAAGTCAGTGTCAATGTCCCCGATGACGACACTAATGCTGAGTGGGCTGCTCTCGAAGCAGCGCTGTAAAAACATAGAGACGTAGCGAAAGGTAGAGGCTATGCACTGGCAGATTGTGTTTGCCATATTCTTGAGTTTATTGGTCGCGCTCACCCTACTGCGCCGCAAGATTGCTCTGACCACAAGCACGAGTATGCCAGCCAGCATCACAAATGCCATTTCATACGTCTTCGGCGTCATGCCAATCAGTTTTGTTGTAGGATTTAGTACAAGCCGCCATATTGTGTGGAGCGGCCCGACAGTTTTCCTTCTTGCACTTGAGGGTATTTGTATCGCCGGCTTTACGTGGATTGCACTTGTTTCCCTTCGGCGCATACCGCCGGCGCATTTTCAAACCATATTTCAATTGAGCGCCGTGGTCGTAGTGACACTCGGCTGGGTCTTGTTGGGCGAGACACTACGGCCCAATCAACTGGCAGGTGGTGTACTTATTTTAATCGCAGGCATGTTGGCAATATGGGCACCGGTTGAAGCTCCAAAAAACCACAAGTCCACCCGTTTACAAGCAAAGCACGGTATACTGCTAGCCGTTGCAGGAACCATTGTCATGGGGATTGGGCTCGTTGCCGAAAAAGCGGCGCTCAAATATATGAACAGCGGCGCTTACTTTATCTACGGATTTGGAGCACAGTGTATCGCAGCAGTTGTGATTGCCTCCTCGCAGATAAAGCCGAAGCATTTTCGAATCCTCACGAGGCGACATTTGGGCCAGACCACATTACTCGGCTTTATCAGCGCGATGGTGGGGTTCACTTACATTGCCGCATTGGCGCAATCAGGCAATCTCTCGCTCATAACGGCACTTAAGGCGTTCGCCCTACCGCTGACGGCAATCGCGGCACATTATATCCTCAAAGAGCGGAATAGCAGTCGCTCGTTATGGTTCGCGATTTGGATTGGTGTGGCCGGACTGCTACTGATTGCTTTGTAAATACTACATTCGATATTAGGCGTAGCAACGGCTATAATTGATGGAACGATGGGGAAGGCACTGTACCGGAAATACCGGTCTCGTAGTCTCAGTGAGATAGTCGGGCAAGACCATATCACGACGACACTTGGCAACGCACTGCAGGCGGGGAAAATTTCCCATGCCTATTTGCTCACTGGCCCGCGCGGTGTCGGCAAGACATCGGTCGCGCGCATATTGGCTCACGAGATAAATGGCCTGCCGTACAGCGAAGAGCCACACCTTGATATCATCGAGATCGATGCCGCCAGCAACAACGGCGTCGAGGACGTTCGCGACTTGCGCGATAAGATCCTCTCGGCTCCAACGAGCGCAAAATACAAAGTATTTATCATTGACGAAGTGCACATGCTCAGCAAGGCCGCCTTCAATGCGCC
>CAYWOA010000009.1:0-21895 GCA_964459795.1 uncultured Candidatus Saccharibacteria bacterium
CAGCCACTTTTAGATGTTGCAAAGGTGGTGAGTCATTACGGTATACTTGACATTTCATTGTGTTTATGGTAATATGTAAAGATGTTTAACCAGTTTGGCCAGCAGCGCCGATTCACTCCCAGCACCCCGCCCAAGCCACTCCCCGGACAATCAGCTGCACCCTCGGCTGGCAGCAGTTCTTTCTCTCAGCAGATCCGACCCGATTTCGCTACCCAGGCGAACCCCACTTCGGCAAGCATGCCCGGGCCCGCACAGACGAACGATATCACTGCCGCCCGCATGACCCGCACCCAGGCCGATGCGTTCCAGCGCATGTCACCCCAGAGCCAGCGCGCTGCGCTCTACGACCAGGCCCGCCAGCAGTCAAACCGATCGTATCAAATGAATTATCAACAGATGCGAGATCCGAGCAGCATGCTACCTGGCGGCCTCAGCGAACGGCAGCGCATGGATTTCCAGATGCTCCAGCGCACCAACCCGGCCGCTGCCCAGCAGCAACTCCTCAATTACCAGCGAACATCGGATATCCGCTACAACAAGCCGCAGCCCGGCACAGGTGGGCTACCACCAGCCGGGCCGACCTACCGCCGCCCGCCTTCCAACCCCACCGGCCCCCGCCCCCGTTTCAGCGCATAGTTTGCATCATTTGATACATGTACTTGTACGTCACGACACCATTTTTGATAATCTAACTTGATTAGAAAACCAATATTATTGTTTTTCTGGTTTTCCTTGTAGCATCCGCGCTCTTACATATTACCCCTGTTCTATAAGCCCCGAAACACCATTTTTGATAATCTAACTTGATTAGAAAACCAATATTATGTAAAATTGGTTTTATGAAGAATGATTTACTCGATCACCCTTTCCCGCCTAACTTGGATACTTTGTGGACGCGAGACTTCGCGCTGCAGCTTGCAGCTACTCAAGGAGCCATAAGCGGGCTCAACCAGGCCATCCCCCTACTTCTGAACGCGCAGCTGCTGAAACAGCCTTTGCTCGACAAAGAAGCTGAATCGAGCTCAAAACTTGAGGGAACTCAAGCGTCCGCAGAAGACGTGTATAAAGCTGTCGTCCTTAAGGATGTCGAAAAAACTGATGACATTCAAGAAACACGTAATTATAGACTGGCCTTAGAACACGGTGTGAAACTGATAGAGCAATCGAACCTAGGCCAGACTACAGTTAAGCAGATCCATCAGATTCTTATGCAAGGAGTGAGAGGCCAATCAAAATTGCCCGGTCAGTATCGTACCGGTGAAGTATGGATTGGAACAGAGGGTACGGGCATAGGGGCGGCCCGGTACATACCACCGGACGCTATTCATATACCGCAGCTTATGGATAGTCTTGAACAATTTATGCAACAAACCGACGTGCATCCACTGATTGCCTGTGGCTTGGTTCACTACCGTTTCGAAGCTATCCACCCATTTGCAGACGGCAATGGTCGCACGGGTAGGTTAATAGTTACTCTGTATCTGCTAAAGACGGGAATGTTATCTGCGCCCATTCTTTACCCAAGTGGGTACTTCGAAAAAAAACGGGGAGATTACATGGAAGCACTCCATGGCGTGGACACACATCAAGATTGGTATGCATGGTTGATGTTTTTTCTGAAAGGCATACAGACTCAAGCTGAAGTCTCTCTGAAGGTTGCCCGTGATATTGATGACCTCTTCAAGCATTACAGGGAGCAAATACAACGTGAAACGGCACATCTGAATCTACTGAGAGTGTTGGAGTATAGTTTTATGCAGCCATATATAACCATAGCCCTTGTCTCGGACCACCTGGATATACCCGTTCAAACGGTTCGAAGATATATTGCAACGCTCGAGGAAAGGGGGATTCTGCGTGTCGCTGTTGTGCTAAGACATAACGAACGAGTCTTTGAGAATCACGCTTTGCTCAATATTCTTAGGGGCATCTAGATCTACATTCCCATGCCACTCATGTCTGGAGCGGGAGCAGCTTTGGGTTCGGGTACTTCGACGACGAGAGCGCCCATGGTCATGCCCGTCCCAGCGATAGAGACGGCATTTTGCAGCGCCTCTTTGGTCACGCGGGTCGGATCGACGACACCTGCGGCCTTGAGGTCAACAAGCTTCGACGGATGATTCACGTCCACACCCTGGCCAGCTTTGGCCTTTTTGACCTGCGGCAGCCATTCATCGGCATTCAGACCTGAATTTTCCATAAGAATTCGAAATGGTTGATCAAGCGAACGTTTCAACAACATTCGTCCAAAGTGTCTTGATGCGGTATCATCCATACTTTCACCAAGCAAATTATCGGATGAGTTAGAAATTATTGAAGCAAGGTTTATCAGCGTTACACCGCCACCCGGCACCACGCCTTCGGCTAACGCAGCTTTCACAGCTGCCACGGCGTCGTCTACACGGTATTTCTTTTCCTCTATCTCAGTTTCGGTAGCGCCGCCGACCTTGATGACGGCCACTTTGCCACTCAGAGCAGCGCGGCGCTTGTCGTAATTCTCACGGTCGTAGTCGCTGCTGGCGCTCGCCGCCTGCGCCGCAATTTGGTTCATGCGCGCCTTCACGCCCGGCGCTGCGCCCGCACCTTCGATGATAGTCGTTTCGTCTTTGCTAACGATGACCTTTCGGGCAGTACCGACAACGTCAAGTTCAACATTGTCGAATGTCATACCTCGGTCTTCAGTGATGACTTGCGCACCAGTGAGGATAGCGATGTCTTCCAGAATCTCCTTGCGTTTGTCGCCAAACGCTGGCGCCTTGATGGCCACGGTGTTGAAAACACCCTTCAGGCGGTTCAGCACTAGCGTACCAAGCGCCTCACCTTCAACATCTTCGGCGATGAGCACCAGATCTTTTTTGCCAGCCTGGGCCAGCTTCTCCAGTACGGGCAGAAATTCCTGCACCGACGAGATCTTTTTGTCTGTGATAATGATGGCCGGCTTGTCATACACCGCCTCCATCCGAGCTGTATCGGTCGCCATGTACGGGCTTACAAAGCCCCGGTCGAAGGTAAAGCCCTCGACGACTTCGCTCTCCAGCCCCAAGCCCTGACCTTGCTCCACTGTCACGACGCCGTCGCGGCCAACTTTGTCCATCACATCGGCGATGAGTTTGCCGATCTCGGCATCTCCGGCCGATATCGTTGCTACCTCGGCAACCCGCTTTTTATCTCCCCGGATATCTTCGCTCATACCCTCGAGCTGCGCTAGCACATCGGCGGCGGCCGCCTCGAGCCCCTTGCGGAGCAGCATCGGGTTGTGTCCAGCGGCGATGAGTTTATTCGCCTCGTTCAAGATATGGTACGTCAGCACAGTCACCGTAGTGGTGCCATCGCCTGCCACGTCGTTCATCTTGTTGGCGGCCTGCTTGATAAGCTCGGCACCGACTTTGTAGCCCAGCGTCTCATCATCGACATCAGCGATATCGACACCCTTTGCCACCGTTACACCATCGTGTGTCACCGTCGGCGCACCGTAGCTTTTGCTGATAACCACATTGCGGCCCTTCGGCCCCATAGTCGTCTTCACCGCATTGTATAAAATCTCCGCCCCGGCCAGTACACGTCGCCGTGCATCATCATCGTAGAATACTTTTTTCGCCATCTTCGTGATCCCTCCTATTTGATGATTCCGTAAATATCTTCTTCGCGAACTAGCAGGTATTCGATGCCGCCCATCTTCACCGCGGTATTGCTATACCCGCCAAACACCACATGGTCGCCTACTTTTACCGACACGGCCACTCGCTCGTTGTCGTCCCCGACCTTGCCCGGACCCACGGCCAACACCGTAGCTACCTTCGGTTTTTCCTGAGCGTTGCCTGGTATATACAGACCACTTGTGGTTTTGCTTTCGGCAGCTTCCTGCTCTAGTAGTACATAATCCCCCAGTGGCTGGATTGGCGCTTTTGGTGTCGTGCTCATAGCAAATAATCCTCCTTGTTAGCGTTGTAAGCGTTAGCACTTCTCGCAATCGAGTGCCAACGCGTTAGCACTCACTATACCCGACTGCCAATTCCGGGTCAAGCCCCGCTTGGCACTTAGAATGTCCCCGTACGCACCTGCTCTTTTTTATTGACCAACATGCGTTCATACGCTTCCAATAGAATATCTGTGTATTCACTATTCGTATCGGCTATCTGACTTTTGTACCTGTCAAAAACAGGCGAACGCATCCGTTTAAACTGAGCCGCAGGGGCTTTAATGCGCGGTTTCATCGTAGAAAAAACAAATCGGTCCAGCTCAGTTCTCACGCTAGTAAAATCGGCGCTCAGTTTGCGAACGATAGCCTGCAGTAGCCTGTCGGATTCGCTTGAGCCGGGATTTGCGAGTATGCTATCTGCCGCCTCTCTCATGCTAACCGTGTGTTCCAGGTCCGGGATTATCACATCGCCGCCTCTGTCTATCGTGACATTTCTGAAGTACAGATCGGTGTGAAACAACATATGGGGATGCATGAGAGCCATGGCATCAACCGCATAGCCGGCATACAACCATTTTTCCTCATCGGTCAGTTCACGCCAGTCCATCGAAGCAATCGGTTCAACCCCCGGCTGGTAGACTGTCAAAAGATGCCCCCTCGTCAAAGCACCGTCCTTCGCGGCAAAGGGTGACACAAGATAGCCAAACGGGGTAAATGTAGGCAAGCCCTCTTTGTCGAACAGTTGCATCAGTGCTAGTTCGCCCAGGTCATGTTCCGGCATCGTCTTAACCGCAATCGGTATCACCCGTTCACCGGCAGACAAATCGCCGAAAAACACCCCGTGCCTTGATTCTTCGGCTCCCAAACGCCGGCCTGGCTTTTCAGCAAATCCGAGAGCAGTCGCACCGAGCATCCCCAGCGATGGGTTTATGTAGAGTCCCGGGGATAAACCATCCGCAGAGGTATACGTCCCGTCGTGTCTGACCCGATCCGTCATATCAGGCAATGAGCGGACATTGTGGGGACACGTCGCAGCCAAGTCTTGCTCAAGATCTGCGACGAGAGGAGCATAGCTTGTCTCGTATGTAGCCGCTTTAGTCGCCATGGCGGTCGTACCCTATAGCTGCCTGGCCAAGCAGCCAATCAATAGCTCCGTTAGGAAAATAGCCCGTTTCATTCATTTCTTTTCTCGCGCTAAGTAGATTAGCAACGAGATCTACGTCCGACTCGAACCTATAGGGCGGCACAAAGCGTACCGCACCGCCATATGGAGATACTTCATCGGGAGAAAACGCAACGCCCGACAGCAGCGTCCGCCCATGTACCGCGACTAAGCCGCCCAGACCCACCTGTTCTGCTCCGCGTATAATGTCCCCAAACTGTTGAAAGATTTCCTTGTAGCCAGAGATATCCTTAGAAATTGGGCCGAGTGCCTGCCGTATAGTCATCGTTCCCGGCGGTATACTCAACTCCATCCCGCCCTCACGCACACCAACCGCATCAAACACCGCCAGACCTAATTTTGCCAGCCGGCGATGTTGGGCTACTGCCGCGCTACCTTCGAGTAAGTGAAGATACCTGCCTTGCCTTTCAGGGTCGTAGTATTCGGTTTCGCCCGTCATTTCTACGATAGCCGGCGGCACAAGTCTCCTGCCCGCCTCAATAGGTTTATAAAAAGACATAAGGCTATTATCGCACTTTTTTAGTTATTTGTCCACTTTCGGCCTGTCTTACAGCCCTATCTCGTCCCGCGCTACATACATAGCATCCTGCCAAATCGATTCTCCACTCTCGAGGGACATCATGCCATCTTGGTATGCGTCTGCCATTTGTTTTCCGCGTCGCCCCTGACCAAGTGCGCTTTTTACCCAATCCATGAGACGTGTATTTTCTATCTCAACCATCTCGGGTCGATCTTGTTTTGTAGACTCGACGTCGATCACGTGCATTCTGGAAGCACCAAGGTTGTCTTGCAGCGGGTTAAATAATACGTGACGCGGTTGGTAGTCACCGTGTCTAATGCCCTCTCTAAGTTTTATCGCCGCCATCCTACCGAGCCCAAAACCAATACGGCTTAGCACCTCCTGACGAGCCATTCGTTGTTCTTGGAGTTCGTGCGTCCCAGTTATGGCCTGCCCCAGGGGGAAGCCGGGGCAAAATGACATAACTATAGCCCTTTCTTGTTCGCTGAACTGTACAGGATATGGTGAGGAGATGGCACCTCGACCATTTGCACCGTCAGGATAGTAATGATCAAGCGTTTGCCTCCAGGCTACCAGCATCAGATACTCGTTCAGGAGGTTTCTCACAGATCTTCCAGGCCGTGTTTTCCGCAGTACACCTGCCTCAGGATAGATGTCGATTTTGGAGCTAACATTCCGGTGTACGCCAGCAAACTCTTGAAATGGCATAATTGGTAAATTTATACTATAAACGCGCGGTATTTGCAAATATAGCAGCCTGGTGGTTAAATTATTATCTTTCTTTTTTATATCATTTGGTTAGGTATTATTAAAAAATTTGTTAATATCATCGCAAATAGTTGTTATAATTTCTGCAAATGGCGGCGCAAATCAATAAAACAGTGCTTATGAGTGGGGCAGATTACTTCTCGACTGAAGAGGCCATCAATGCCTTCATGGATAGCTCACTTAGCGTCGACCGCGCCAGGGCTACCGAGGAACACCTGCGGCTCAAGACTTACCTGGAGCAAGTCGGTATCGATGTTATCCAGGTACCGCCGCCAGACGGCTGCCAAGATGGCGTCTACACGGCCAACTGGGCGCTGGTGCGCGACGATCAGGCGGTCATGGCCAGTCTACCTAGTGTCCGGCAGCCAGAGGTACCATACGCCGAGCGCAAGCTGCGAGATATGGGTATCCGCACCCATCACGTACCCAAGGGCCTCAAGTTCTCCGGCCAGGGAGATGCACTGGCCTGCGGCAACTATCTCTTTATGAACCACGGCTACCGCACCGACCTGCCCGTCCACAAGTTCGTCGCCCAAACGCTTGGCTACGAGGTCATCAGCCTGCAGACCGTGCCGCTTACAGATAGCAGGGGTGCACCGGTCGTCAATACCGTCTCAGGTTGGCCCGATAGCTACTTCTACGATATCGACCTCGCCCTCTCCATCATTCGCGCCCCATGTGAAAGGTTAGACCTCTCACAAAATAGCGGGTGCCGAGGACTCATCGCGTGGTGCCCCGAGGCCTTCACTCCGGAGAGCCAGAAGACTTTACACGAGTTCGACGGTGTCGACAAGATAGAGGTCAGTCTCGAAGAAGCCAAGGATGCCTTTGCCTGCAACCTCGTCAGTACTGGCGAAACAGTAATCATGAGCGCGTACGCTCCACAGCTTCGTGCAGAGCTCGAGGCCCGGGGCTTTGATATCGTCACACCAGACATGTCCGAACTCGCCAAGGGCGGCGGCTTCATCCGCTGCACGACACTGGCTCTGGCATAGCTAGTACGTGGGCTCATCGACAAAACCGTTACCGCTTTGTTTACTGCAGCTCATAGCAAAGATAACAACATTCCATGCAGACAAAAACACCGCAGCCGCCCGACGACTCACCGTCTTGTGCATCTACCATCCAAGTGTCAATTATTTTTATGGGTACCGTTTTTGCGCTCGCTTCTTCCTGCTTCAACTCTTTCAATTTCCGCTGACGGATTTGTCAATAATGCTGCCACACGGACATGTTTTGCGTAAAAATACTTATCAAGTCCAAGCTGTGTAAGCAGACGCACAACCCTGGCAGCATCTCCTTTCGATACTTCTCCGTTACCCGCCGCCTGCGCTCTCTCACGAACGAGATCCATTAGCCCAAGGAGCGACAGGTGCCCTTCAAATACCACCTGTGATCTGAACAGCTCTACCGCGTGCTGCGCATGGCTGTTAATCGCATCGTCATTCCATCTCCACCGCCCCTCGCGCCACTCATCGTCATGCCCCGTCCCCACCATCACTAATCGCGGATCGCTGACAAGCTCGGTCAGTAATGTGTCCATTTCGGCAGCGTAGCGCCTTGTTCTGCCGCCGCTCCGATGCCCCTTGTACCCCAGATAGTCGACATTATCGATCACCACAAGCGCCCGCGCACCGGGATCGTCTCCAAGAAGCCCCCGAAAACGATCAAACATTTTCCGTGCATTTGCGGGACCCTCCGCTTTGCCGCCATTGATATGCACCCTAAGCGTCGCGTAGGGCACATCATTCGCGACGCACGCCATGGTCAGGTCGTCGACAAGATGGCTTTTGCCGCTGCCCGGTTCTCCCAGTACAAATACCGACCCCTCTTCAAGGGCTGTCTTTATGATATCCGGCATTTCCTGAAACGTCGTTTGGTCAAGGTCTCGAGACATTTGCTCGGAAAATCCTTGCGGATGGCTTGGCACGAACATGCTATACGCGTGCCCAGCCCGCATATCCGTTTCGAAAATAAAATCTCCCAGCGGTGCTACCCGTACGTTTTCCGGAGTTGTGCGTCCTTCCATCGTCATAATTGATAACATTAGCATATTTTTGCTTGTTTGGCCATTGAGTTTGTGAGTTATGGTATACCGTCTTGTATGGAAGACCAGCCCGCACTGCTTCTTTCACCCCACCCATGTTTGAGAGGTTTGGTTTGGTTTGAGAGGGTTTGAGAGAGGTTTGAGAGGACAGTCCTCTCAAGAATAGTTCGGCTTCCTTACTCTTCTCTGTTAGAGTGTTGTGTTTCCTACTTCTCACCTAGGCGGGCGCGCACCACGTCGTGCGCGGTGCCTATCTCGTCCCACGGATGCTCACCGTCAGCTCGCTCGATAGTCTTTTCGTGGCCTTTGCCCAGCAGTAGTACGACGTCGGCAGTATCTGTTGCACGCCCCACAGCGAACGTAATGGCGTCGAGTCGGTCATGGATCAGGAAAAGGTCTTTGCCCAGTTTCTTGCCCGATCGCTCCGCCCCGCGCGCAATCTCATCGATGATAGCCCCGCCATCACAGTCACGATCGTCTTCCTCGGTCAACACGACCTCGTCCGCATATTTGCCGGCTAGCCTGCCCTGCACCGCCCGCTTGGCTTCGTCTCGCCGCCCCGCCGAGCCGAACATCACTATGAGCTTGCCTTTAATCACTGGTCTGAGATCTTTGAACAGCTTCTCGAAGCTATCAGGTGTGTGAGCGAAATCAACGATAACAGTGTAGCCTTGCCCCTCGTCGATGGGTGTCATGCGCCCCTCTACGCCCTTCAGCGCGGCAATCCCCTGCTCTATCTGCTCCCGGCTCAGCCCGATCACCCGACCCACACATACTGCCGCCAGCGTGTTATGCACATTGAAGCTCCCTGGCAGCGAACTCTGGATGTCGTAACTCATATCATCAGCTTCAGCGCGACACCTAATGCCGTCAGCACGCAGTTCGATGGCTGTCGCCCGCACATCGCCCGCCTGGACGCCGTACGATACGCTATTTTCGGTTTCGGCCGCAAACTCGGCCGCAATTGGGTCGTCAGCGTTGACGATGCCTAGGCGCCTTCCCCGTGCGTTATGCTGCGTCAGCGTGAATAGGCTCCGCTTGGCAGCGATATACCGTTCCATCGTCTTGTGGTAGTCCAAGTGCTCATGCGTCACATTGGTCACCACGGCGATGCTATACGGCACACCCCACACCCGGTGCTGCGCCAGCGCATGGCTCGTCGTTTCCAGCACCAGCCAGTCTACTTTCTGCTGCCGCATCCAACGCAGCCGCTTCATAAATTCTGGCGCCGGCACATTGGTCATATGGTGCACCTGCATACGCACGTCGGTGCCGGTGCCATAGCCAACGGTCGACATGAACCCGGCCTTGTAGCCCGCCTCTACTAGCATCCTGTGCACCAAGAATACCGTGGTCGTCTTGCCATTCGTCCCCGTTATGCCGATAACATTCAGCCCGCGCCCTGGGAAGCCGTACAGCACATTGAAAAATACCGCCTCTAGCAAATGTCCCGTCGGCTCAATCCGCTGAAACAGCCCGCGCGGCACCAGCCGCTTCACCATCGCCCGTATATTCATGCCTCATAGTATACAGAAAGAGCGCGAGTTTCCCCGCGCCACTTGACACATCACATGGTGTAAGCTGCTAGCTTCCCGCGTTACTGTTCGCCCACCATTTCCTCTGCCATGTCCATCATGATAGCCTGGAGCATATCATCGTAGTTTGGCAGCTGCTGCTTTACCCATTCGACAACATCATCCGCAGATGCTTTACTGGCTTCCATCCGCTCAACTTCTTTCAGCTGTTCGTCGGTCAGAAGCTCCGTGATAGAGTTTGCAAACCGCATGTTTGCTGCAGTCTCTATTTTGTCGAGTATGGCTTGCTGGTTCTGGGGCGGCAGCTCCTGCATCTGAAGCTTGTCTATCAGCTTTTGCGTAAAGGCATCGTTTTTCATTTGGAAAATTCCTTTTTATTTTTATCTATCGAACTAATTGTACTACTGTAATTTCAGCGCTTGAACCATAATGCCATTAAAACGCTGCTGCGCTGCTGCGCTCATGGCATGACCGTGCCGGTATACCTCAAGATTGCTACCAACGTGATGCAGCGAATACGGGCTGCCGGCCACCTGGCCATTTATGGTATGCACCGCTCGGCTAACCGTGTCCATAGCATTATCTGCGCCAACGTAGTGATTAGCAACATCCCACGGATAATTATTCGTGCTGAACCCGTCGCCGTATGTGGTAACAGTAGTATGGAGTTCACCACCAACGCCGGCGTTGCCACCGATACCGCTATGCTCACCGCCACTCGTAACACCATTACCGGGGTCAGCTTGCTCGCCACCGCTCGGGGCCGACCCGTGGTTAAAAGCAAGGCCGCCGGCAATCCTACCGGCTGCAAACCCAACGCCCGCAGCGGTTGCCGCGACCGCGCCAATCTTGTGGCGGCGAGTCTGGTTAGCCAATACTTCCTCTGTCGTTCTTTGCTCTGTGTACTCAGCAATATCAATGCCGCTCTCACTCACTGCCATGAGCCCTTGCTCAAATAAGCCGTTGAGCCAGTTGCGTGCCTTACCTACCTCAGCGTCTGTATCCATCAGGTTAACCCTGCCCTTGTTAACGCTGCGGGCATGTGCCTGCCCAAGTTTACGACCGCCGTAGCCAACACCTATTGCAGCCGCGATTGAGGCTGGTGCCGCCAACGGCATGGCCGCTGCCACAAGACCAAGGTATGCACCGGCCACAAATGGCAGTGCCGCCACAACCGCGTACTTGCGTAGCTTGCTCTTGCCTTCCCACTGAGTAGCGAGAAATGTATTCAACTGAGCTAAATGTGATTTATTGGCTTGCTTAGTCCGTTGGTCGAATATGCTGGCCTCCAGAGCTACAAGCCAATTTGCTTGCGTATAAACTACCTGGATATGCGCATTTTTGCCGGTGATGCCATAATGCTCTTGCACCATACCGGTAAGTTCACTAAGATGCATCCGATACTCATCGCGTCGTTTAGCAACCAGCGCATCCTTAGTGTCCGAACGCCGTTTGGAGAGCCCTCGCAAAAATGCCCTAGCTGAGGCCATAAAACCCTTGCCTTGTATGCGGCCATGGTGGCTATTTCGCTGCTCGGCCGTCACGCTTGCATAGGCCTGCATCGCCTGGCTTAATCCTTCTTGTACCGCCGGCAACTCGCGTGCGAGCTGATCATACCGCTCATTCTCCTCTAGGGCCCGCTCCAGTATTTCAGGAGATAGTGTGGGCATAGTGCCTTTCTGTTGAGACTTGCCTTTGTTTGCATCTGAGGTTGCGATGCCAGCATCGATTCCTGTAGCAGACAAGCTACGTCCGTCAGACTCGGTGCCAGACTGCTGGCTACCATACATGGCTGCATCGAATCGTTCGAGGGCGTCAACTGTATCCTGTGCCGTTTTGCTGGTCTTGTCTGGTACTGGATAGTAACGCGGCTCCATATCAGATACATTATGTCCTTCGGCCTTTGCCCGAGCGATTGCCTCTTTGCGCAGCTGCTCCGCAAGCTCTGGGTTACGCTTCAGCCCTAATTCACCGCCATGCTCAAGCATTAGCTTATAGGTAATGCCCTCGACCCGCTTCGCTCCAGCATCGCGAGCTGCGTTATTTGCATCGAGTTCATCACGCCAGGCCCTTGCGGCAGCTTTTCGCTCATTACGCTCAGCCTGTTTTGCCGTAAGCTCGGCTATGCGTGCTTGCCTCTCGGCGCGCTCGGCGTTCTTGGCGCGGCCGGCATCGGCCAGATCGGCAAAACCACTGAAGCCCAGACGCTGCACGTTCTCGTGACTTAAACCGGTAGCTTTTATGTAGTCTGGTCCAGCGGAGTACTCGGAAATTTTGCCGTTTGTCAGTGCCCGTGCCATACGCAGCACGGCTTTCTTGCGAGCGGCCTCTCGCTCTGCCTGCTGCGTCTGTCGGGCCAAGTCACCTTGATCCACTACCTGGCTGCCATCAAGCCGGTCTAGAATCTGATCCGCGTGAGCAATAACTTGTTCTCTCTGGCTAGCGGTGGCGAAGTGGCCCGTACCAGGTTCGTGCAACAGCCCTGCTCCGTCAAGAACCCCGGCCTCTTTGAGCGCGTCAATCCTCTTGTCTAGTCCTGTCAGCGCGGGTGCTTCGGGTGTTTGTCCATCCATAGTTATTTCTGGCGCTCCTTCGTGTCGCGTAATGCGTAATAAATGCAAATGCAATTTGTAACTTTATATTTTTTGTATTAAGAGAGTATTATTCTAGCAAAGTTTATGCTTTTTGTCAATTGTAATGATACTAGTTTGCTTGCATGTCAAATGTTTTGGGAGCATGTGTTCTGGTATACTCTGGTAACAGATGAAAATACTTGGGATAGAGAGCAGTTGTGACGAAACCGCTGCGGCAGTCGTGGAGGATGGCAGTCGATTGCTATCCAACGTCGTAGCTTCGTCAATGGATTTGCACGTGCAGTATGGGGGAGTCGTGCCTGAGATAGCCGCGCGTAGCCACATAGAGGTCATTGACGGCGTCATCCAGCAAGCGCTCGAGGATGCCCACTGCACCTGGCAAGAGATAGATGCCATAGCTGTCACCTACGGCCCCGGCCTGGGCGGATCTCTACTCATCGGCGTCCTAGCAGCTCGCACCCTCGCTATCGTCCACCAGAAACCACTCTACGCCATCAATCATGTCGAAGCCCACGTGTATAGCAATTTCCTAACGGAAGCCGCAGTGCCACGAGCCACGAGCCACGAGCCACGAAAGGAACACGCGTCCAAACTCAAGGACGGCGAGCGGAACAAACCCGAGCACAGCGAGGGCGGCGAGCGAAGCGAGCCGGAAGGAGGCGAGCTGGCTGCTAGCGAAGCGATGCGGCCACCCGAGGGGAGGCTTGACTCCCCTCAATCAACGGCGACTTGCTCCATCACCCATTATCACCTCCCGAAATCCCCTCCCCTCTTCCCCGCCCTCGCTCTCATCGTCAGTGGGGGGCACACCCAGCTGGCACTTTTCCGCGATCACTTCGACTACACCCTGCTGGGCCAGACACAGGATGATGCTGTTGGCGAGGCCTTCGACAAAGTAGCCAAGATCATCGGGCTACCCTACCCTGGCGGCCCAAGCGTCAGCCAGGCTGCGATCACGGGTAACCCCCACACCTTCCACTTCCCCAAGGCCAAGATGACGAGCGCAAGCCCCGAGCTTGCTGCTCTCCGGCAGGCAGACAATAGGACAGGCCCGTCTGCGGGCCTGGCACCGGTGCGTAGCGCCGGCGGCAAGCGGGGCGAGCCGGAGGTGGAACAGGGCCGACACGAGCAGCGCGACGTGTCGCCCGAGGAGGAGCCAGCTCCTCCTCGAAAAATACCTGCTTCATATGACTTCAGTTTTTCCGGCCTCAAGACCGCCGTCCTCCGCACCGCTCAAGAACTGATTGGTGAGAATTTCAACTTCCCCAGCAAGGATATCCCCGCCCGCCTGACAGGGGTGCAGCAGGCCGACATCGCCGCCAGTTTCCAGCGGGTGGCCATCGAAACGGTCGTCGACAAAACCCTGCAAGCGTACGAGGAGTTTGGGCCTAAATCAGTCATTATCGCCGGCGGCGTCGCTGCGAACCGGGAGCTCCGACGGCAGCTGGCCGAGAGACTCCCCTTGCCTATCGAGTACGCAGATCCGAAGCTTTGCACCGACAATGGTGCCATGATCGCCGCCCTCGGCTGCTTTCATATGAAGTATAGCCGCCCTACCACTGACCCCTACACTCTCGACATCGCTCCCAACCTAAGCATGTAACCTTAGCTGCACTGCTCAGTGCCATTGCTCAAGGACAGTCCTTGAGCAGATACAGAGGTGGTACAATGATTAGCATGAATTTGCCAAAAGTGTATGAACCAAATCAATATGAAACCGATATCTATGCGCTCTGGGAGCAAAGTGGAGTATTTGAACCGAAGGGGAGTGGGGACAGTTACACCATCGTCATGCCGCCGCCAAACGCCAATGCGAACCTTCACATCGGCTATGCTCTAACGACAGCGCTTGAGGACATTCCGAGCCGCTACTACCGCATGAAGGGAAGACGGACGCTGCTGTTGCCAGGAGCGGATCATGCCGGCTTTGAGACGCAGGCAGTCTACGAAAAGCACTTGGCCAAAGAAGGGAAAAGCCGGTTTGATTTTTCACGTGAAGAACTCTACCAGCAGCTATACGACTTCGTGGCGCTGAACCGACACAATTTCGAAAACCAGATTCGCCGTCTAGGCGTGAGTTGTGACTGGAGCAGGTTCACCTTCACGCTCGACGAAAAGATTGTCACACGAGCCTATCAAACGTTTAAACAGCTGTGGGATGACGGCCTTATTTACAGAGGTGAACGTCTCGTAAATTTCTGTACATTCCACGGCACAGCCTTTGCCGATATCGAGGTCGAGTACAAGGAGGCCAAAACACACCTGTGGTACATCCGCTACCCGCTCGTGGATGGCAGCGGGGAAGTGGTAGTCGCGACAACCCGTCCCGAAACCATGCTGGGCGATACGGGCGTAGCGGTACATCCTGATGATCAACGATATGCCCAGTATATTGGTAAGACTGTCAAGCTCCCACTGACGGGCAGGGAAGTGCCCGTCGTCGCCGATGCATTCGTCGAAACCGGCTTTGGCACTGGCGCTGTCAAACTGACGCCAGCCCATGATCAGAACGACTACGACGCTGCCGAGCGGCATGCGCTGCCCAAAATCACAATTATCAATCATGAAGGCAAGATAACCGACGAGGCTCCCGAGCAGTACCGCGGTCTCACCGTGCTTGAGGCCAGGGAAGCGGTCGTCAAAGCTCTGAGGCAGGGAAACTGTCTCGATAAAACAGAAGAGCTCACGCACAATGTCGGTCACTGCTACAAATGCGGCACCGTCATCGAGCCGCTACTTCGCGAGCAGTGGTTTATAGACATGCAGCCACTCGCCAAGCCCGCCATCAAGGCTCTCAAAGACAACAAGATTACGTTCTACCCGACGAGTAAACGCGACCAGCTGATTGGTTATCTGGAGAGCCTGCGAGACTGGAATATCAGTCGGCAGATCGCCTGGGGAATCCCCATTCCAGCCTTCCAGAATGTCGACGAACCGGATGACTGGATATTCGATGAGCGCGTCGACCAGGAAATCATTGAAGTAGATGGCAAGACATACCACCGCGACCCAGACGTCTTCGACACGTGGTTCAGCAGCAGCAGCTGGCCATACGCCACGCTCGGCTTGGGTAGCGACGATTTCAAACACCACTACCCCTTGAGTCTCATGGAAACGGGCGGTGAAATCCTGTACCCGTGGGTAAGCCGCATGATAATGCTTGGGCTGTATGTAACAGGGGAGGTACCGTTCCATGAGGTCTACATTCACGGCTACGTGATGGCCGAGGACGGCGCCAAAATGAGCAAGAGTCTTGGCAATGTCATCGATCCCATGCCCGTCATCGATACATACGGCTCGGACGCGCTGCGCATGGGTATCATCGCCGGCCGTAGCCCGGCTGTCAACCGCGGCTACGACAGCCGCAAAGTGGAGGAGGCACGGAACTTTGCCAATAAGCTATGGAATGTCGCTCGCTACATCGAAGACCGACTAGGCTCTGACTACACGCACGAACCCGAAGCCAAACCAAGAACAGCAGCTGATCATTGGATATTGATGAAATTACAACATATAACAGAGGTGCTTGAAGAACATTTGGAGCAGTACCGCTTCGGTGAAGCCTACGAAACGCTGTACCATTTTGTGTGGGACGATGTGGCAGACTGGTACATCGAGGCAAGCAAATCTGAGCAGGGCGGGGGAGTACTCGGTCACGTACTAAGCAGCGTTCTCAAGCTAACCCATCCGTTCGCACCATTTGTCACCGAAACCATATGGCAGACACTGAGCTGGACAGGCGACAGCATATTGGCAGTCCAGCGCTGGCCAAAGCCAACCAGAATCGACACCCAACAGGTGGCGGCATTTGACGAGATCCGAGCAATAGTGACCGAATCGAGAGCCCTTATCCATAGCCTCGGGCTTGAAAAAACCACGCTGTACTTCACTGCTGTTCCGTTCCTGAAGGATAATGCCGAGCTCCTTACACGACTCGCTGGCCTGGAGGGAGTGCAAGAGGTATCGGATGGCACCGGCTTACACCTTACGAGCACAGCCTATCAATGCTGGTTAGATGTCGATGCTTCTGTAGTCATGACGCACGTAGGGCGTCTGGAAGCGCAGAAGACGGCACAGAGGGCGCTAATAGCGCAATACGAGAAACGCCTGTCTAACGAAGCCTACGTGCGTCAGGCGCCAAAAGAAATCGTCGATCAGACCCGTCAACAGCTCGCTGAGGCTCAAAACATGGTAGATCGCCTGTCCGCCGAGCAGGAACGCTTCAGCAGTATCCGCAGCTAAACATCCCTATTAAGGCCAACAACCGTTCGTACGAGCTAACGAGACTTCCCAGGAGCTTTACTCCAGATTTCCAGGGGGACTCCCTGGAAATATATGCCAGGACACGTTTGGCTTATGCTTGATATTATGGTATTGAGAGCACATACTTATACCCTATATATGACGCGTGCCCACGAGTTTGCCGAACAACAATATGCGCAGCCCGACTACATGGATAATCCGAAGGCCCGTAAGCTGCGGCGCGTACTCCAGGCTGCAACCTGGTGGAACGCTGTTGCTGGGGTAGTGCTTGCTGGCGTAGGCATAAATCAGCACGTACCGGCTGCTGCAACGGACGGCATACACAGCGTGACCGACACGCTGTCACACGCCGGGCATGTAAAGACCCACCAGGAAGAGCAGCGACAGGCAGACCCCGAACGAACGCACAATCCTACGAGAGTCCGGCTTGCCCGTCGGGTGACAGCAGTACTGATTGGTGCCGGGGCGCTCTTTTCTGCATGGCAAACCGGTGAGGCGATTCGAGACCGCGGAGAACTGGCCGTCAATTGGTTCGCCCTTGCCGGTGAGGCGACCTCGGCGGCTGCCAGTGGCACACTGATGCTTGCCACCAGAAAGTACCACGATGGGTCGCTGGCGGCTACTGATGCCGAGCGGCATTTGGGCACAGATGCGATTATATCTGGAGCTGCCGCTGGAGCCATTGCGCTCTCTGGGGACATTGACTGGGCACAGCCACTCGTCGCAGCCGGAGCGACCGTACTGACAGCAAGGCTGGCGTACCAAACGTGGGTCCACAATCCAGAGCACTTCGCTGGAGCGAAAGGCACTGCAACCCAAGATCCCGCGTGAGGGCAAAGCCACTAGAGGTTACTAGTTACTAGAGAGTTACTAGAGGACTGTCCTCTAACAGGGAAAAGAAATGTGAGTTGAGATTGTGGATATCCTAATTTAGGTGTAACGCCACTATTTCAGCGGTTGAAGGGCAGTAGAGATGGCGAGGATGGCCTCCTCCGGGTGGTCAGCCTGGAATTTCATGGTGTGCCACCCCATCCGACTGGCTGTGACAAGATTCGGGCGATCGTCGTCGATAAGTAAGAGTTCGCTTGGGGCGAGGCCAGCCTGTTCAATCGCAATCTGGTAGATAAGCTCCTCAGGCTTGATGGCATGCACCTCAGATGAGTCGATGACAGTATCGTAGCTGACTGTTGGCAACAGCTCTCGGCCTATCAGATCTTGGATAAGGCCGGGCATAGTGTTGGTCAAGATGCCGACCTGGTAATTCTCAGCTACCCAGCTAACCAGCTCCTGCATGCCAGGCATAGCCTCTTGCGCATTCAGATAGTATTTGTACCAATCGACCATCATGCCGAGCCGCTCCGCCAGCGCCGTGTTGAGCTCATCGACAGTCTTTTCACCGCGGCAGACAGCGTCATTGAACTGCCAAAAAATAGTTTCGATGGTATCTGGTGAGGCACCGCTCTCCTCGGCAAGGCGAGCGAAAGCGCTCGTTGCAGCACGCACGAGGCAGCCGTTCATATCGAAATAGACAAACCGAACACCGTTTTTGGACACTTTCTTGAGGCTGGTCGGGCGAGCCGCTTCGGGCACCTGCGCCAAGAGGTCATCGAGGCTCAGGCCGAGCGTTTCGGCGATCTGATAGATAGTGAAGACCGAGGGAGCTTTGATGGCGCCGCGCTCGATCTTGGCGAGCGTCGAATAGCTGAGACCTGATTTTTGGCACAGTGTTTGTTGTGTGAACCCCGCAGCTCGCCGCGCACGCTGCACGACGGCTCCCAACCGCTTCTCATTCATAACCATATTGTACCAGCCATGTACGAAGGATACTAGTAATTTGCGGCTACTGCACGACTTGGGCGAGCATGGTCGTGCCGGCAGTCGCGATGCCGAGTAGCGTCCAGTTCGACCTAGAAAGAGGGTCCTTTTGGTTGAGGAGTTGCTGCAATTTCTGCGGGTCGTTAATGGTGATGCGCTGACGACGAACAGTGATGACACCGCGGTTCTCGAGCTGTCTCATGTAGCGGTTGACCGTCTCTCTGCTGGTACTAATAGACGTGGCAATATCTACGTGAGACAGCGGAACATCTATTTTCACCTTGTCACCATCTTCGACCCCAAGACGACGGGCAAAGAAGAGCAGGCGCTCGATAAGCCGCGCAAACACTTGGGTCTGCTGCATATTATTGATGCGCTCAAACTGCAGTCGGGAAATGTTTCGTGTGTATTCCAGCATCTTCTTAACGGATTTCGGGTCTGCCATATACCTCTCAAGTGTCTGCGTCGACACTGTTTTGATGCGCGTCCGTTTCATCGCAATGTAGGTGTACGTGCGCTCAAGCGGGTCTTCTATCCCATCCATCATAGGGATAACATCGCCAGCCTTATACACAAACAGTAGGCGGCGTACCGTGCCGGAATCACCGTAGAGCCCAACGTAACCATCGCTGATAAGGTGCACCATACCATCTACCGGGAGTGTTTCCCCTCGGCCGCAAGATGTCTCTTTCGCACCATTGAACATCTGTTCCACTCAGCATAGTGTAACGCACCTGGAAATGGAGCTACCAGATTCACGGGGTTATAGGCCGATGTGTAATACGCAACGAAATAGATAGACCGTGACGAACAGCACAGCTATGTGGGACACTACCGACCCTCGCACCAGGCCCTAGAGCCAGTGTTGAATGTGCCGGCGCTCAGGTAAAAATTCACGCTGGTAGCCTGCGCTGTCGAATAGTAGCCACCTACGCCGTCATAGTGGTTTGAGTTGGTATTGATTGCCTCGAGCCCTGAGGCCGACCAGTCAACAATCTTATTGGTACCCGACAAATTGGTGATATGTATGTGAGCAGAGAAAGGTGTTGCGGCGGTAGCAGTCTGTGTACCGGAGAGCTGTATTTCCGTGTCGTTTGAGTCCTGCCAGTCGGTCGTAGCCGTTGCCACAATGCCATTGGCATTCCAAGCGTAAATCGACGAGCCATCGGCATTGAAGCGCATGTACGGATAGGAGGTGGCGGAACGGCCAGTGATATTCAGGGTACAGGTGACATCATCCGTCGCAGCAGCGAGCGCTACGCTTATCACGCTCGACGAGCTTGAGAGGGTAGTACCGCCGAGATACCGGGTAGATGCGCAGTCACTCCAAAAGCCATTCTCATAGCACCTGAGGCTATTTGTGACGCTATTGTAGTACTCCGAGCCATTCACACCTGTCGGGTCTCCCGAGGTATTTTTGGTGTCGAACACGAGCAATACACCCGTACCATCTGCGGTAGGATTACCAATGTACACGCGGCCGGTGGAAGTATCTATCTGGAAGAATATAGAACCGGCATTCCCCTGGATGCTGTAGGCATTCGTGCCAGCACCAACATAGTTCGTGACGGTGGTGGCGCCGGTGGTGTTACCGATGGCAACCGCTTTGGCGTTTGCACCGGTGCCGAGGTTCACACCGCCAGTCGTGCCAGAATCGAGCGTCAGCGCATTCGCACCCGTGCTCGTGACGCTGAGTGCGCCATTTGCCGTCAACGCGGCTGAAGTACCCAGGCTAACGGTGCCACTACCCGCTTGAAGTGTTAGATTGCCTGCTGTCGTACTAACCATGCTGGCGGCATTACCGACGAGATTGAGAGCCTGCGAAGCATAAGATTGGATATTTGCCGCACTCGCACCGCCAAAGATGAGTGAATCCCCTGTAAACGTATTACCATTGTACGTTCCGCCAACCTGGATATCACCAGATATATTTATGCTGCCTGTCTGCTGAGTAGGCGGCGAGAGCCGCACATAACCTGAGGCGGCGACACCGCCGAGCTTATCAGCATTGAGGGCGTACGGCGAGGAACTAAAAAGGATGTACGGGATCATCTCGGGGTCAGAACCCACTTTGACGCTCAGATACAGGGGCTTGTGGCTAAAATCAACCGCTGTGGCAAGAGTTTGATTGACCGAACCCAGTTGAATATCGAAGATACCGTCGGTGACGACGGCAGACTGTGTCTCGGACCACACACTCGTACCGCCACCGGTATCGCTACCGCCATCGTAAATAGTGAGCAGCAGCGAGTAGGTACCATTCGTAACGTTGGTGCCGTCTGGGTTTGTTAATTTGCCCTGCAAGTGAATCGTATCTGGTGCAGCCTGAACCCGCCCCGTGAACACAAATTGCACCAGTGCCAGCACTATAATCCGCACGGACCTTACGTGGAGTCTCTCCCACATACCCCTATACTGTATCTTGACAAACATAAGCTTTTCAAGTATGATATACGTCACGCCCCATCTGTTCCGCGGGTAGTTTAGGCAGAGATTACCACAGGGACGCCGCTCGTCGGCTAGAGCAACATCAGAGCGATAGTAAATGCGACAACGAATACGATGGCACCGGTCACGAGCGTGCCCTTGAGCGCAGAATTGGTATTACCGTAGCCAGTTCGTTGCTGCAGCTTGGTATATACCCAGGTTGAAGCCCCGATGGAGAGAAGCAGCGCAACGACAAAGGCATTCATTGCTGTTCCTCCACACGAAGCCGCTCAGCCATTGCTGCCAGCGCGGCGTGATCCGGCTCATGATGCACGTCAGCCCGCCGGTTGTAATCAGCCTCATCAGCGAAAGGGAAGACATGAACGTGAGCATGCGGCACCTCTAGCCCCTCGACAGCCATACCGACGTAATTTGGGTTCAGCACCTCCTTGAGCCGCGCAGCGACCAGTTTGACGGTAGCCATGAGCGCACGGTAGTCCTCATCGGAGAGATCCCAGACAAACTCTACTTGCATCTTGGGCACGATGAGCGTGTGGCCCGGAGTTTTGGGGTGTATATCGAGAAACGCGAATGTACGGGCGTCTTCGTGTACCTTATGGCAGGGGATTTCCCCATTAATGATCTTCGTAAACAGCGAATCCTGCATACCCCTAGTATACGGCAGGCAAGCGACCGGCGCGAACTTTACTCCAGCCAGCTCGGGCTAATTCCACAAAAAATGTACGATCGTACATTTTTTGTGGAATGGTTCGGAAACTGTGCGTTTTAAAAATCGTCATTCAAGCTACTGTTTGAACCCCGCC